>CARXKP010000028.1 GCA_949096025.1 uncultured Eubacteriales bacterium | reverse complement strand
GCCAAGCCATTTGAATTATTATTTCATCATCCCAGCCTTCGTTTGGAGTACCCCCATATTTAAACGTATAAGTATATGTACTACCACTTTTGCTGATACTTCCTTTACTACTACCTCCACTATTTGTTACACTTGATACATACATCCCTTTTGAAGGTGATATGTTGGATATTCTAATATAGCCATTGTAATGTATTAGATTCTCTGGTTGGTCTGTTTGACCTGAGTATGTGTTTCCTGAATAACTATTATAATAGGTCATTGATCCACTTGCATAGTCTTGAATTCCTGTTGGACTTAATATATTTACATCTACATTATATGTATTCTGTTGCCAATGTGAGTAAAGTGTTTGTGAGCTTGCACTGGTTTTAACACTATCACTAGTTATACGTGTACCTGTTCCATTTTCTCCAGTATACCAACCAAGAAAAGTATATCCAGTTCTTGTTGGTTCTGTCGGTAAAGAATAATTATCATTATATCTTACATCTTGTACAGAATAGTCTGAGGAATTATATGTATTTCTATATGTAATTGTATATAGGTTTGGCTGAAATATTACAACTTGATGAGAAGTTGTAGTTAAATAGTGCGCAACCTTCTTTTGAGTTCTTACATAATTATCACTATCATTTTCAATGGGCAAATCTTTCCAAGAAGAGTAATCATAGGAGTTTCCATCAATTAAGGCAATATAACTCTCTTTTATAGCATAAACGTGGTAACCATCATTCGGTTTTCCCCAGATATATGGACTAGGAGCACCACCCCAGTAAGTAGAATATGTCAACCCCCATTTATTACCCGAACTAATTTCTGAGTGCTTAGAAGCTGAAGATCCATTAACTTCTCCTCCACCTAGGGCATAACAAGTTGATGTATTTGAACCTTTTAAATAAGCAGCATAGATCTTAACCGTTCCTGCTCCGCCATCGCTCACATCCCCCACATCTGGTTCAAAATAAAATATATTGCTAGATAAAAGATAAATACCACAAAAAAACACAAAAAAGGTAAATGTTAAACAAATACATTTTAAAAACTTTTTGTTTTTCATTTTTATCCTCCTTTTTATTCTTTACAGTAAAATTATCTTATCAATAGATACTCCTTGTAGAAATTAGTTTTATATAATATATTCTACCCCCCCCCGCAATTTTTTGTCAATTATATTTTTAACATTTTTCATTTATAGTCAAAATTGTATTTATTATCTTTTTAAAACGATATTTTTCGACAAAAAAGCAGCAACTTATGTGTCACTGCTTTTTCTCTTATCTTAGTAAACAAGGTCAATTAAACCATATTTTCCATCTTTTCTCTTATAAAGTATATTTACTTTTCCAGTTTCTGCATTTAAGAATACATAGAAATCGTGTCCAAGTCTTTCAATAGCAAATCTTGCATCATCAAGAAGAAGAGGTTCAAGTTCAAAAGTCTTTTGTTTGTAAACTGAAGGTAATTCTTCAACTTCACCTTGAATAAATTCGTAAGGCAAGAAGTTTTCTTGTTTTGAACCTTTACCTTGTTTAGCATTTCTCTTTTCTCTATTTCTTACAATTTGTTTCTCAAGTTTTGGAAGTGCAACGTCAATGTTATTATACATATTTTCGCCAGAAACTTCACTTCTATACATTACACCTTTAGATGTAATAGTTACTTCAAGTTTTTCCTGTTTTGCAACCTTAGTGCAAACAACTTTTGCAGTTGCATCATCAAAATATTTTTCAAGTTTTGCAAGTTTTTCATTTACAATTCTTTCGAGGTGTTGGCTTACTTTATAGCCTCCTCTTTCAAGTATATCAATTTTCATAGCAATTATCCTCCTATAGTAATTCTAACAAACTTTTAATTATTTTCCAAACAATTTTAATAATTATTAAAAGTTAATTTATTATTTTCAACATCTATTACAATTTCACCCTCTTTATTAAGTTGCCCTAACAAAATTTTCTCTGCTATCTGGTCCTCAATTTCCTGTTGAATATATCGTTTTAGTGGTCTAGCCCCATATTCAATGTTAGAACCCTTTTCTACAATAAATTCAAGAGCATCTTGTGTCATTTGAAGTGATAAATTCTTTTCGTGTAGTCTTTTATTGATGTTTTTAATAAGAATTTTTGCAATTTTAATAAGATCAGACTGGCTTAATGGGTCAAATATGCAAACTACATCAATCCTATTTATAAATTCAGGTTTAAATTTGCGTTTTAAAGCATCAAGATAAATGCGTTTGCTATCAATTTCCTCTTCAATTTCGTGGTCGCCAAAACCAAGTTGTTTTTTATGTTCTTTAACTTCATTTGCGCCAAGATTACTTGTCATAATTATAATTGTATTTTTAAAGGAAATTGTTCTACCTTGACCATCTGTCAATCTTCCATCATCAAGTATTTGAAGAAGAGCGTTAAATATATCTGGGTGAGCCTTTTCTACCTCATCAAATAAAACTACTGAATATGGTCTGCGTCTTATCGCCTCGGTAAGTTGACCTCCCTCTTCATATCCTACATATCCAGGAGGCGAACCTATAAGTTTAGAAACGCTATGAGATTCCATAAATTCGCTCATATCAATGCGAACAATATTATTTTCGTCATCAAACATTGCCTCTGCAATAGCCTTACAAAGTTCTGTTTTACCAACACCAGTTTGCCCCATAAACAGAAATGAGCCTATTGGTCGTTTATTATCCTGTAAGCCTACTCTTGAGCGTCTTATAGCCTTTGCTACCGCTTCTACCGCTTCATTTTGACCTACAACACGCTTATGAAGAATGTCCTCAAGATGAACAAGTTTATCTTTTTCACTTTCAGTAATCTTTGTTACTGGAATACCCGTCCATTTTGCAACAATTTCGGCAATTTCATTTGCTCCGATTGAGTTATTTGTCGATTTTTCCTTATTAACATCAATAGAATCTCTCTTCTTTTTAAGGTCGTTTTCAAGGTTTATAATTTCAGATTGAAGTTTTGCCGCCTTTTCATAATTTCTTTGCAAACTCGCTTCATCTCGACTAGCAGAAAGGGCTTTAATCTTTTCTTCTATCGCTCTAACTGGTTGAGGTTTCACTGTATAATTAACTTTTGCTTTACTACTTGCCTCATCTATAAGGTCTATCGCCTTATCAGGCAGACTTCTATCGGTAATATATCTATCTGAAAGAATTGCAGCAGCTTCGATAGCCTCATCTGTGATAGTAATCTTATGAAAAGCCTCATAACTATCTTTTAAACCCTTTAAAATTTGTATAGTTTGCTCAACAGTTGGAGGGTTTACAAGAATAGGTTGAAATCTGCGTTCAAGCGCCTTATCTTTTTCAATAAATTTCCTATATTCATCGGTGGTTGTTGCGCCAACAGTTTGTAGTTCACCTCTTGCAAGATATGGTTTTAGCATATCTGCTGGCGAAGTTTCTCCCTTATCTGAACCCGCTTGAGCAAGAGTATGAATTTCATCAATAAAAACAATTATATTCTTACTTTCAATGATAGTTTCAATGGCATCTTTAAGTTTTTCTTCCATTGCACCACGATATTTCGTGCCTGCCATTAGTCCACCTATTTCTAGGGAATATATGATTTTATCTTTAAGTATTTCAGGAACATCACCAGATACTATTGCCTGAGCAAGTCCCTCAACTACTGCAGTTTTTCCAACGCCAGCTTCACCAATAAGAACAGGGTTATTTTTAGTCTTTCGACATAATATTTCTACAACTCTTTGAATTTCCTCTTCTCTTCCAATAACTGGGTCAAGTTTATGCTGTTTTGCCTTTAATGTAATATCTGTTCCCATCTCTAAAAGTTTTTCTGGAAGAGCAGATCCTGCCTGACTATTTTGGCTTGTTTCACTTGGAGTATCATCTTTTGCAAAGACACTCATATTCGACATAACTTTTGCCTTTAAATCTTCTATATCGACATCAAACGGACCAGCAAGTATTCTATACGCAACACTTCCAGTAGAAGAAAGAATTGCAAGTAAAAGATGTTCTGTTCCTAAAAATGCGTGCCTCATAGAAACAGCGATTTGTTGAGCCACCATAAATAGATCCTTTGTTCTTGGGGTCATTTCAACGCTACCACTAATTTCCATCATTGGGTTTGCGTTTATATTTTCTTCAAAAAAACTAAATAAACTACTTTCGTTAACTTCATACTCCCCAAGTAGTCTTGCGGCTAGGCAATCCTTAACACTTACAAGGCCATATAAAATATGTTCACTTCCAATTAAATTTGAACCAAATCTTAATGCAAATTTACTAGCATTTTTAATAACTTTTTGAATGTTATCTGAAAAAGATGATGATTGATAATTCATTTTACACCCTCCTTTGAGCGAGTTCTTTTACCTTTTTAGATATATACTCCGCTCGTATAATATTTTCCTCTTTTGTATCTGTTAATTCAAATATTTCTGCAAGATTTGCACTTGCCCCTTCATAAAAAAGTTTTTGAAATTTTTCATCAGAACTTATTCTTATAAATCCTAGCACCTCTCCAAGTTTTACTGCTGCAAGTAGTTCCATCATTTCGCCTTCATTTAAACTATAACAGTTAGTAACAATTCCATATGCCCTAAGTGCCATATCTCTAAATTTTTCATAGTCTTCTTCGAGTAGTGCCTGCCTTGATTCCTGTTCTTCATTACAAATTGAATATATAAAATCACTAACTTTATCAATTATTTCATTTTCATCAAGTCCAAGTGAGCCTTGATTTGATATTTGATAAAAGTATCCGAGTGCCCGACTACCTTCGCCATAAATGCCTCTAATTGTAAGTCCATTTTCCTTTGCCCTTATAAAAATGTCATCAATTTTATTTAAAAGTTCGCAAGCAGGAAGAAAAAGCATAACTGATGCTCTCATTCCAGTACCTAAATTAGAAGGACTTGCTGTAATAAAACCAAGTTCGTCATCAAAGGCAATAGGAAGAGAAGATAAAATTTCATCATCAATTTGAGTTAGCCTTCTATATGGCTTATATAAATTAAACCCTTTTTCAATGCATTGTTCTCTTATATGGTCCTCTTCATTAACCATTACTATAATCTTTCCATCTTCGCTAATTGCAACACCTGAAATATCTTTATTTTCAATAAGTTCACGACTTATAAGATGTTGTTCAAAAAGAGCATTACATTCGTTTAATGTCAAATCTTTTAAAGAGCAAAAGTTAAATACCTCAAATTTATCCAAAGTTTCCATAACAGAATCTGTGATATACTTAGCATCAACATCACTTTCAAGTTTTGTGTAAAAGTTTAATCCGTCTACATTTCTTGCAAGTCTAATGCGTGAAGAAATGGCGATATTATCAAATTCTTCCATTTTTCTTCACCGCCTGTTTTCCTTTATGTGTTTTATCTCCATACATCTTCTTTAAAGTTTCTTTTAACTGATCTATTTCATAGTAACAACGACTACAACCAACAAACCCTGTCTGCAAAATTTCATTGTACGATGTATTGCAATAAGGACATTTATCCATATTTTCTCCTTAAAGATAAAAAATTATTATTACAAATTATAGACAAAAATCAGACTGCTGAAAAACAAGTTAGGCAAGGCCTTTTACCCCAAAAATTTTTCAATTTTTTGGTCACATAGTTTTTTTGCAGTCTGAAATTAGTCAATATTATTCCTTTTCAATTCCTTTCATTGTAAGAGATATTCTTTTCTTTGCAAGATCAACAGAAAGAATTTTAACATCTACTCTTTGTCCTACCTTTAACGCTTCTGAAGGATGCTTAATAAATGAATCCGATATTTGACTGATATGAACAAGTCCGTCTTGGTGAACACCAATGTCAACAAATGCTCCGAAGTCAATCACATTACGAACAACTCCTGAAAAAACCATTCCTTCTTTAAGGTCTTCCATAGTGATTACATCACTTCTAAGAACTGGTTTTGGCATACTTTCACGAATATCGCGACCTGGTTTAAGTAGTTCTTTAGTAATATCGTTTAAAGTTGGAACACCTATTTCACATTCTTTAGCGACTTTTTCTTCCCCTTTAAGCTCGATAAGTTTTGGAAGATTAGCAATATTGCCATTTTTTACATCTTCTTCGCTCATATCAAATATTTTTAAAAGTTTTCTTGTTGCATCATAACTTTCTGGGTGAACAGCAGTATTATCAAGAATATCATCTCCGCCAACAACTCTTAAGAAACCTGCACATTGCTCATAGGCTTTTGGTCCAAGTTTTGGTACAGATAAAAGTTCTTCACGATTTTTAATTCCATTTGCCTTTGCTCTATATGCAACAATATTCTTTGCTATAGACATATTAAGTCCAGACACATAACTAAGAAGTGATGGACTTGCTGTATTTATATCAACACCAACAGAGTTAACACAATCTTCTACTACTCCAGTTAATACTTCTGTCAATCTATTTTGTGGCATATCGTGCTGATATTGACCAACACCGATAGATTTAACATCAATTTTTATAAGTTCTGCAAGAGGGTCTTGAAGTCTTCTTGCAATAGATACTGCACTTCTTAAAGATACATCGTAGTCAGGGAATTCCTCTGCACCAAGTTTTGAAGCAGAATAAACAGAAGCACCAGCTTCACTTACTACTGCATAACTAAGAGGACGAGATACGTGTTTAATAAGTTCTGCAACAAAAATTTCAGCCTCTTTTGAAGCAGTTCCATTTCCGATAGAAACGATATCAACCTTATATTTATCAATAAGAGTTTTTAGTTTTGCAATAGATTCCTCTGTCTTAGATTGAGGAGGAGTTGGATAAATAACAGTTGTATCAAGTACATTTCCGTTTTTATCAATAACAGCAATCTTACATCCTGTTCTATAAGCAGGGTCAAGACCTAAAATAATGTTATTTTTAAGTGGTGCTTCCATAAGAAGAGGCTTTAAATTAACTTCAAACATCTTAATAGCCTGTTCATCAGCCTTGTCAGTAAGATTACTTCTACACTCTCTTTCAAGAGATGGGTATAAAAGTCTATCATAACTATCAGCAATAGTTTCATCCATAACCTTATCAGTATCAGGATTATTTTTCTTAAAATGCTTGTTTATAGTTGCAATAGCAAGTTCGTTATTAAGTTGAATTTCAACTTTTAAGCATTTTTCCTTTTCACCACGATTGATTGCAAGAATTCTATGACTAGGAAGGTTTTTAACCTCTTGTTTGAAATTTGCATAAGTTTCATAAGTAGCACTATTTTCATTTTCAACAAGTTCACAAACCATAATACCCTTTTCTTCCAAAGTTTTACGGAGCTCTTTTCTAAGTTCTGCGTCATCAGAAATGCGTTCTGCAATGATATCCATTGCACCTTGAATGGCATCTTTTACTGTTGGCACTTCTTCAGTAATAAACTTTTCTGCCTCTTTTTCAAGTATATAACTCTTTGATTGAGCAATTAAAATATCAGCAAGAGGTTCAAGTCCTTTTGCAATAGCAACTGTTGCCCTGGTTTTTCTCTTTGGTTTATATGGACGGTAAATATCTTCAACTTCGGTTAAAGTTCTTGCCGCATCAAGTGCTGCTTTTAATTCATCAGTCCATTTTCCTTGTTCTGTAATCACTTTTTCAACTTTTGCTTTTTCTTCATTTAAGTTTCGTAAGTACTTAAGTCTATCAGCAAAAGCACGAAGTGTTTGGTCATCACAAGTTCCGTGCATTTCCTTTCTATATCTAGCGATGAAAGGAATTGTACATCCTTCATCTAATAAATTAATAATATTTTGTGAATATTCGACTTTTAATCCAAATTCCTGTGCTAAAACTTCTGTAAGATTCATTTTTACTCCTTTATCTTATTAATAATCTCTTTTATTCTTTCTCTAAGCATCAAATATTTTTCATTAAATTGACTAATTTCTATTTTTTTATCAAATAAGCAATTTTTTAAAGCAAAATTATCAATTTCAAAATTATTTTCGCCATTTTGGGTGACAAGTGCCTCTAAAAGTTCCTCATCTTTTATAAGACCTTTCTCATACATAAGATTATTTGTATTTATTCTTGCTAGTTTACCCTCTGCAAGCATATCAATATTATAACACTTTCCGCTAGAAAAGACAAATTTTAAACGGTTATAAATAAAATTATATAAATTTATTGCACCTCGTCCCTCTTCTCCATCACTTCTTGGCGAAAATATAATGTTTGCATTGTAACTAGCCAGCAACTTTTGATCATCTTTATCAATAAAATTTAGTCCATAAACATAACATTCTCTATCCAAATAACCAAAATCTTCAAGCACTTCTACAGGCGATTTTCCATATCTATTAACAAGTTTTCCAATTTCTTCAAGTGTACGACCTAGATTTATTATAACTGGCATATCTGTTCTGCCTAAAAAATCGGCAATGTCTGATAAAGCCCCTTCTTTATAATCAAGTAAATCCTCTATATAAAGTATTACTCTATCTCCTACAAAATCATTGGTGGTCAAGTCCTCTTTTTGTTTTGCCGAGATAATTACCTTTCCGCCCATTTTAAACATTTCAAGAGCCTCTCTCCCAATAGAAGCAATAGGCACTTTTAAATATAATTCTCCAACACCTGCAATTTTATTTTTAACTATAGCATACTGGCAAATAATATTTATTTCTTCTTTAGAAAGTTTAGACAAAAGTTCATCTTCATCAAACTGGCTATCATAAACATCAATAAATTCGCCTAGCGAGCAGGAAATAGCATCGCAAAAGTAGTTTTTGAAAGATTTAATTTTAGTTTGCATAATTCTCCATTTGTTTACTTATTATACAACAAATGGAAGAAAAAAGGCAAACAAAAAATAGAGTGATTTTGCACGCAGATGTAAATAATTTTTTTGCATCTGTAGAGTGCTCTATGTCACCTGAGTTATACAATAAACCTGTTGCCGTAACTGGAAACCCAAACAAACGAACAGGAATAATACTTGCAAAAAATGAAATAGCAAAAAGCTATGGTGTTAAAACTGGACAAACTATAGGCGAGGCAAAAGCAATTTGTCCAGACCTTAAATGTTTATCGCCACACTATGAACTTTATGAAGAGATAAGTCAAGAATTACAAAACATATATCTTAACTACACGGGCTTTGTAGAGCCTCTTGGACTTGATGAATGTTGGCTTGACGTGACAGGCTCGACAAAATACTTAGATAAAACTGGCAAAGAAATAGCCGATGAACTTCGACAAAGGGTAAAGAAAGAATTAAATCTTACAATTTCTGTGGGAGTATCTTTTTCAAAATTATTTGCTAAACTTGCTTCTGATCTGCGAAAACCCGATTTTACTACAGAAATACCTAAGAAGGATTTTAAAAAAATAACCTACTCTCTGCCACTTAACTCAATTGTTGGCATAGGTCATAGACTCGAAAAAAAGTTTAGTGCTATTAATATTAATACCATTGGAGATTTTGTCAGTCTTGATGACGAATTTTTAAAAAATCTTATGGGCATAAATGGCACAAATTTAAAAAAAGATTTACTTGGGCTTCGCGAAGTTCCAGTACTAGACTACTATCATATACCTCCTCCAAAAAGCATTGGAAATGGTACAACAACGATCAAAGATATTACTAGAAGAGATGATATTGAAAAGGTAATAACATTTCTTGCGCAAAAAGTTTCTCGTAGAATGATCAATCATAAAGTAGTAGGTTCTTGCATTACCATAAGGCTTAAAAATAAAGATTTTAAAGTACTTTCTAAAGCACAAAAAATCAGCCCAACAAACTCAGTAAAGGTAATAGTAAAAGAAGCTATGAAAATCTGCGATTATTTATATAATTATAACTATCCTATCCGTGCTATAAGAATAAAATTATCTCATTTATCCAGTTCAAATATAAAGCAATTATCAATGTTTGATGATGAAGAAAAGGATTTTTCACAAATAATAACTGAAATAAACTCAAAATATGGCAAAATATTTTTGGCATCAGATACAGCACAATTTATCAATAATTCATCTTCCCATCACAAATAAATTTCAACAAAAAAGTCAGATTTAATCTGACTTTTTATTTACTACTTACAAATGTAGTTGCCATTACACCTGCTATTGCACCATCACCTACAGCGGTAGAAATTTGTTTTAATCTTGATTTTCTCACATCACCACAAGCATAAACCCCCTCTTCGCTTGTCATCATATCTTCATTACAAATAATATATCCCTCTTCCGTTAATTCGATTTTACCTTTGAGCATTGCAGTACTTGGTTTATTACCTGCAACAACAAAAATACCGTCCACTGATATTTCTTTTTTCTCGTTCTCCTGTTCAATTAATATACTCTTTACAACTTCTTCCCCTTTAATTTCCAAAGGTTTAGCATTTCTTAAAATTTCAACATTTTCTAATTTCTTAAGTTGTTCTAAAGGTAAATTATCTATATTAAATTGAGCAATTAAATAAACCTTTTCACATATTGCTGATAGATAAATTGCTCCATTTATTGCCGCCTCACTACTTCCAACTACCGCTGTGGTCTTTCCTCTAAAAAAGTTACCGTCACACTGAACGCAATAACTTACTCCTCTTCCTTTAAATTCCTTTTCACCATTTATCTCAAGTTCTTTTGGGTTACTACCTAATGCTAAAATCACCGCTGTTGAGGTATAATTATTTTTCTTGCAAATTATTTCCTTTTTCTCTCCATCAAGTTTCAAATCGATAACTTCATCATAAATTACTTCAATTTCATTTTGTTTCAACTGATTTTGTAAGTTTTGTGAAAGCGAAAAACCATCTGTTTCAACAAAGCCAGCATAATTTGCAATCTTTCCAACAAAATTAAGTTGACCTCCCACTGCCATACGCTCCATTATTGCAACTTTTTTACCTGCGCGTTTTACATAAACAGAAGCCGATACTCCGCTTGCACCAGCACCAATTATTATAATATCATAACTAACCACATCATTTAATTTCATTATTTATTCTCCGCATTTATTGTACTACAAAGATGAAAAAATTAAAAGTAAATCAAAGATAATTTTTAAAAATAGGCATAAAAAAATCCCTGCAATGAGGGATTTTTGATATTAACGTTTTGAGAATTGAGAAGCTTTTCTTGCTTTCTTTAAACCATACTTCTTTCTTTCTTTCATTCTTGAGTCACGAGTAAGAAGTCCAGCTTTCTTAAGTTCTGGTTTATAAATTTCATCTGCTTTAACGAGTGCTCTTGCAATACCGTGACAAATTGCACCTGCTTGACCAGAAATTCCACCACCAACAACTCTTACAATAACATCGTATTTTTCGCCTGTACCTGTAACTTCAAATGGTTGACGAGCAACTAAAAGAAGAGTATCTCTTTGAAGATATTCACCCATTTCTCTACCATTTACTGTACATTTACCAGTTCCTGGGAAGAGTCTAACTCTTGCGATTGATTTTTTTCTTCTGCCAGTTGAAATAATTTGACTAACTGACTTTGTTTTCTTTTCTGCCATTAGTTTCTAACTCCTTTTACTTCAACTTTTTGAGGTTGTTGAGCTGTATGCTTATGAGCCTCATCTTTATAGATGTGAAGTCTTGTTATTTGTTTTCTTCCAAGTGAAGTTTTTGGTAACATTCCTTTAACTGCAAGTTCAACAGCTTTAGGAGAATTTGTTGCCATTAAAGTGCCATAATCAACTTCTTTAAGTCCGCCAATATAACCTGTATGCCATCTATGTTTTTTGTCAACAAGTTTCTTTCCTGTAAGAACGACTTTATCTGAGTTGATAACAACTACGAAATCACCACAATCTACATTTGGTGTGTAAATAGTTTTAGTTTTTCCAGTTAAAATATCTGCGACTGTTGTAGCAACCCTACCAAGTGGAGCGCCTGCCGCATCAACAACGAACCATTTTCTTTCAATGTCCGCTGGTTTTGCCAAATATGTTTTCATTTTTCCTCCGAACCTGTCCACAAGGGCTATTTTTATCTGTGGGGCTAATACAAACAAAAAACGCCTTAGATTAAGACGTCTTTTATTTTATAATATATATTTACTTTTGTCAAGCATTTTATCTTAACTTTTTTAAAAAATTTATGGGATTATCGCACTAATTCATCTTCGCCTAAGAAACGCTCATCATCGTAATAAGAATTACGCTCCCTAGCCTCTCTTTCAAGTTGTGCCTGAGAATAAAATCTAATGACATCCTCAGAAAGTTCATCAGCATAATCAACCATATCTGAAACAAGTCTTTGAGCAAGAAGATTGACATAATCATTAACGTCTTTTACGCCTTCCTCTTCTATCATATCGGCAGCTGCGAGGTCTATTCCGTCTTTTAGAATTCCTTTAGTATCATAGTATTTTTTAATCTGCTCTTCAAGATTATAAAGGTTGTTATTTTCTGGCTTTTCCTTAACTTTCATTTCAACTTTGGCAGCCTTTTTAGAAATCTTATAAGAGAGTTCTGCAAGCATATTTTCAACTTCCACACGATTGTATTTCCCAGTAAAAATATTAAAATCAATAAGTTCAGCAAACTCTTTTGGTAGTGATTGGATATATTTGTTTAATGCACCCTTAAAACCGCAATCTCTCCCCCTATGTTTTGCCTGCTTTAGATATAATCTATAAATGGTTTCTTTCATATCAGTATCATTCACCATTTTTGTCACAGGGTCAAAATCTCTAATTGTTTTTTGATAAACTTGAGCAAGTCCATTTACATAAGCAAGTGCAACCGCCTTGGTCATCTTCTGATTTGGAAGGAGTTTCCTAATATCTAAAAGCATATTTTGAATATTTTTTTCTCTCATCAAATTACTCATATATTTGCCCTCCTTTATCTTATATAAATATTATATCAAACTATCTTTATTTTGTCAACTACCTGCAAAGACAAAAAGCACATATTATTTATGTGCTAAATTTATAAATGTATAGATATTGAAATGTATTTTTATGCAATATCTAAACCTAAAAATTATAACTTAAAAAGTATTTATTAAATTTTATATGTATTTTTAAGCAGGCATTCCCTTAAATCTAGATGATTCATCTAAACTAGGACAAAAGTCTTTTAAAATGTTCATTGCAAGAGCAAAGTTCGCTCCACCATAATTATCATTATCGAACAATTTGCTTACATCTTCAAAAGAACTACCTTTTGCAAGTTTTTCCATTGCTTTTAAAGCGTTTTCAATTTGATTGCCATTGCAAACATCAGCATTTTCGTAAACATAGTCAACCCAATTTTCGTATTCACTATGCGCAATGACTTCTTTTCCTCTTGCAACCCAGCCGTCTATTTTCATTTTTTTGATAGCAAAATCATTCATTTCTTTCTTAAGACCCATTTCAAATTGCTCATAAGGTTCTCCTGTAACTTTCTCATAACAAGAATTTCTATCATCAAGTAAAGAATACAGTTCTTTTCCACTGAAAGTTATGTATATATTTTTTTTATTTATGAGTGCATTTTCAAGGTATCTTACCGCTTCATCTAAGTTCCAAATAAAAGCGTCATCTTTAACTGCAAACTTTTTTATTTTATCTTCGATTTTTTTAAAATCTGCCATATTTCCTCCGATTTATTAATAACATTCTTACACAAAAAGTTGCATAATAACTTACTTCTTCATCAAGATTCCAAATAGATGAATCTAGAATTGCCT
>CARXKP010000027.1:10797-14416 GCA_949096025.1 uncultured Eubacteriales bacterium | reverse complement strand
CTAGAATTGCCTTACTCTCAGTCATATATCCTCCGATTTAGCAAAAGCATTATAACACAAAGTTTTTTATATTACAAGCATTTTGTGTATATTTATTTGAAAATTTGAATAAAAATTTATAATTATTCAAAAAAAATTTCCAAAATATATATAAAAACTATTGACAAGTGTTTATATATATATTATAATAATATACGTAATGAATTAATCTATATTACAAAAATTAATTCATTTTTAATTTTTTAAACTTTAAGGGGTTTTATTGGTTTACAAATTCTTGTATAACCATTACATAATTATCTCATTTGTCACTTTGACTTCTCCTTAAAACCGATTCTGGATTCTTAACATAGGTTGCTATGTTTTTATAATAACAATTTAATATGTCAATGCCAAATGTGATGTTCCCCTTTTTACATATAGGGAGCATAAAACGTGACTAAAAATAACGAAAAGAAAAATTTTAACGAGAAAACTCGTGATGAAGAAAATATAGAAAATAATTTGGACAAGGCTTCCAACAAAGCCTCTTCTTTTGTTGAAAATTACAATAAAATTAATGATAATTTATCTTCAAAAAACGAACAAGGTTCTAATGAAGATGACAAACAAATTTTAGAAGAAATTTCATCTGTAATGAAGGAAGGAATTTACATAAATCCTATTGAAACTTCAGACGATCATATTGAAGGAATTGAAAACAAAATTTACAAAAAAGAAAAGAAGAAAAAGAAAAAAAAGAATTACGAAAAGACTACCTTTGCACACAAAATGGGAGTGCTTGGAGTATTACTTGTGCTTGGCATTTTTACTGGAAGTGGACTTGGAGTTTGGTACTTCAATGTCAACCTTAGATCGAATGTAGATTATGGTAGTATTTTAATAAGCGACTATCAAGCAAACATTGACGATGTACTTGCTAAACAAAATGTTCCTCTTTCAGATAAGAAAAACTGGACAAATTATATGTTAGATAAAACGCCAAACGACCTCTCACCAATTGATAACTATCTTCTTGCTGAATACAATGCAACACTAGCAAATTCTTTCCTCTTTACAGGAAGAGGACAAGCTGTCGCTATGGGAGTTAAGCAAACAGTATACAGTTTAAGGAGATATAATGGCGATTACTATTCGTTTGAATCCATCAGTAAAGGTACTTTAACGGTCGCCAATCTTGATGTTTACAGACCAAAAGAAAATTTACATAAGGTAGACATCTATACCGGACGCAATGCAACAGTAGATAACGCTGATTGGTATTATAATAGTTCTATCACAGATGACGAGTACTATGATATGACTGGTGGTATGCCTAATGGAGTTACAGCGTATATTATTTCAGAGAAAACTGTCAAAACAAGTGATTTTGTGTATAATAATGAACTTGAGACTTACACAATCACCTTTGAACTCGACCCTACTTATGGTGCACTCCTCTATTATAAAGAAGTTCGTAGAACAGGCGGACTCGAAGCAGATCCCGAATTTTACAGCATAAAATTCATTGCTACTATTGACAAAGATTGGAATTTAATTTCAACTGAGGTTTTTGAATCTTACAAGGCTGTGAAATTTGGAATGGGTATTACAACAAATGGTACTATCAAAATTGACTATCAATTTAATTTACCAGATGTTAAAATGCCTGAACTAAATTAAAAGGAAAATAAAATGAGAAAAGTATTTCGATATATCTCGTATGCTATAATATATTTGATAATCTCGCTGGCTTCTGCCTACGGGGTTATTACTATATCTGTCAACTATTCAAATAACCAATCAAAGGGTAATGTAAATAATAAACCATCTGATCCAACCGTCCCTACCCAACTTACCTCAATGATTGAAAATATAATGAATTGTGGATATCTATCTCTTGACCTTTCAGCAAATATTTCTATGCAAAGTGAAAATGTTGTTATAAATATTAACTCACAGATTGATCTAACAAGTGGCATTGAAAATATTCTACTTGACGGAAATATATCAGCAGAATTAGATAATCTTAATCAAAATTTTGATATTGGCTTTGCTTATCAAAATGGAGTTGCCTATTTTGAACTTCTTAATGGAAAAATTTCTGTTAACACTTCAAATATTATCGGCTCTATTCAACAAATTATAAATCTTGCTGGTTTAGAATTACCAGAGCTCGGAATTGAAGATGTTCTTGCAGAACTTGATTTAAATACAGTATTAGGTTTCCTTTCAAATCTTGAAGAGTTACCAGCAGAAGACGGCTCTGAGAATATGACTTTAAAAATAAAAATTCCTATGATAGACAAAGATTTATATCTTTATTGCAATAAGGATTATAAATTAAATGGACTTTTATTTGACTACTCAAGCGAAGATATTTCTGCTTCTATAAATGCAACTATTGAGTATCCTAATGAACTTAATATTACATCACGCAATCCAGAAGAATATATAGAAACTTGCAATTTATTAGATGTAGTGCAGGCAGGAATTAAATATATTAAAAACAATGAAAACTATGCCTTTAATGTTAATGCAAAATACTCAGACTTTAACTTAAATGGAAATATTTATGTTGATCCAGCCACACAAAAGATTAAGTTTACGACTACTATTAGTGATAAAATTTTAAATGCTATTCTAATAAACAAAACACTATATATTGAGTTTAGTGGCGTATATTTCAAATTTAATTTAAATGATTTAGATAAAATTGCTGATTTTATAGAAAAATCTTTTAACATTAATCTTCCTATTGATAAAATCATCTCAATATTAGAACAAGTAAAAAACGGTAATTACAATGTTATTTTAGAACAAATCAACCTTGGCAACCTTCAAGACTTTAATATAAATGATATTGACCTTTCAATAATTGAAAAAGTTTATGTAGAAGATAATAATACCTTTATTGCAATTAAAAATGTTGGAACTATTTGCTTCTCTATACTAGATAAGAATTTACAATCTATTGCCTTTACAGGTTCCGATATAGCAGCAGAACTAAAGACGACTGCTTACCAAGAGTTTGCCTTAACCACAGATGAAAAGAATTATATAGATATTATAGATATACTACCTACTATAGAAAATGCAATATCAATCTTTAAACAAGATACTATAAATGGCTCTATCAACATTGAATATAAAGGCTATAATGTCCCTGTAAATATTATTTACTCTCAAAAAGATAACTATATCAAAGTTTCTTTTACCTTAAAAGATAAAGAAATTTCTATTCAGAAATTAAACAATAAAATTTATATTGATGTTGCAGGTGTTACAAATTTCGTTGTTAATTTAGATACTATTACAGACTCTCTTATTGATTTCTTAAGTAACATTAAATATGATATTAATCTTACAAAATATGCCGATATTTTTAATAAACTGAAAGACATATTTAACCCTTCAATCACTCCTCTACTCATTAAATCTTTTGAAAAGACTTCAAATGGTGCAAATATTACATTATTCAATGATATTACCCTTTCATTACAAAATGAAAATAATATAATCAATATTTCTACCAATGTCGAAAATTTAAAAATCAATGCTTCGGTTGTTGGAGATAATAGTGAAGTTGTAATTCCTACATTTAATGATGAAGAATACAACACTGTTGAAAGTTTACTTG
>CARXKP010000027.1:0-10697 GCA_949096025.1 uncultured Eubacteriales bacterium | reverse complement strand
CTGTAGTTAACAAAAATCTAACCGCTATTAAATTCAATGGTTTTGGTGTTGAACTAAATACTAACGTCGTAGATTATGAAGATAAAACAACAGTTACTAGCAAAGAAAACTACATCAATGTTGCTGATTTCTTCCCTACCATTGAAAATGTTGTAAATATTGTTAAAGCAAACACTCTTTCTGGAAAGATTAACCTTACTTACAAAGATTTATCTTTTAAACTTAATTATGTAGTTTCAAAAGAAGATAGATTGTATGCTAACATCTCTACTACAATTAAGGATATGCTCATCTCTATTGACTATCTTGACGGAAAAGTTTACTTCAATGCTGGTAACAAACTTATGCTTTTGGCTAATGTAGATAACCTTCCTACTGCAATCACTGAATTTATGCAAAAGATTGGTGTTGAGATATCTGATGAAACTACTGAAAAATTAGTAAACTCTATGCTTGATATTATCAATCCAAGTATTAACCCACTTTTAATTACCTCTCTTGTTAAAACTGAAAATGGTATCAATATTACTTTACTTGATAAATTTACTTTATCTGTTGTAAATGGTTCAAATGAAATTACTCTTAATACTGAAGTCAAGGATATTACTGCAAATATTACCCTTGTAGGAAATGATAAAGTCGTTGTAATTCCTACATTTAATGATGAAGAATACAACACTGTTGAAAGTTTACTTGACCTTGCTGAAGCGGTAATTAATTCTGGTTTACTTCAAGTTGCAGAAGGCGCTTACAATACTTTCAAGTCTGGTAAAGTTGCCCTTAACCTCAACGCAACTTACAACAAAGAAAATATCACTGGTACTATCTTTGCTGATGTTGCTAACCTTAAGGCTTACATTGCCTTAAATTACAAAAATGAAAATGTAAACATCATTCTTGAAAATGAAGTTGTTTACATTGAATACAACAATATCTTCCTTAAGTTTAACCTTTCTGATGCTCCTGCAGTATTTAACAAGGTTATTGATAAATTAAACATTACCCTTCCAACTGAACTCATTAACAATATCTTAAATGCTGTTAAAGATAAAGATATTGACAAGGTTATTGATATTGTTTCTGGTGAAATTGGTGACGATTTCAAACTTGATATCTCTAAGATTGATATTGACTTCTTTAGAAATATTGTAGTAGAAGGCAATGACACTACTATTGCTATTGGTGACAAAACTGTTACATTTACTGTAGTTAACAAAAATCTAACCGCTATTAAATTCAATGGTTTTGGTGTTGAACTCAACTCTAACGTGATTGAATATGCAGAAAAGACAACAGTTACAAACAAAGAAAACTACATCAATGTTGCAGAGCTATTCCCTACTATTGAAAATGCTGTAAACATTATTAATTCAAATACTATTTCTTCTCATATTGATGTAAAAGTTGGTACAATGGAAATTCCTGTTGACATTGTAGTTGCAAAAACAAATAATACTTATGCAAAAATTGATGTAGTATTATTTAAAACTCACCTTTATATCTACTATTATGACAATAAGGTTTTAATTAATTATGGTGATATAAAGATTAAAACTGAACTTGATAAATTACCTGACCAATTAAGAGAACTTACAGACGGAATTGATACTCTAATTAATCCTATATTAGGGTTACTTGGAATTGATTTAAGTGGAACAGAAGATGTCGATAAGGACAGTATCTTAGACCCAAGTATTAATCCACTACTTATTAAACATCTCACTCAAACAGAGAACGGATTTATTATTAGATTATATAATGATATGGATATAACCATTAACAATTCTACAAACAAAATTGAATTTGCTCTAGCAAACAATAGTTTTGATTTACAAGGTTATATTTTGGGAAGTGAAACAGATGTAGATAGAGAAACATTAGAAGAAACTAATTACGCTGACCTAAATGATACATTTAGACTTGTAAATGCTGCTAAGAATATGTCAAAACAAAAAGACTTCCATATAAAGGGAACAGTTAATCTAAAAGTTCTTGGAATTAATATTGGGAATATTCCACTCGATATCCAAATCAAAGTTGATCAAAACTTAAATCTTCAACTTGCAATGGAGTTATCACTTCCTGATGCTCTAAACCTTGGCAGTCTTGTTGGCTTTGATATGGTTAATACAAATGCTTATGATAGAAAGATAAAGATTTATTATTTAGATGGTTTTGTTCATCTTTATAGAACAGAAAATGCAGGTTCTATGTTAGGGAAAAAGCATCTGCACGAAGTTTACGCAAAAGTTGCACCTGGTGACTTATTTGCAGATATTCTTAACTATGTTCAATTTACATTTGACTTTACTGATAAAATGATCGAACTTATGACAGCTACAACTGACCACGGTCGTGACAAAACTGATAACCCTAATTATGAATTCTATTTTGAAAGAGCGTTAAAAGGATTTACTGTTTCAGAGGAAAATAATGGCACTCAAACAAGATATGATTTAACTATTAATCTTGCTGAACTTGCTGATAATCCTCAACTTGGTGATTTCAAAATTAGTTTGTATGTTGGTGAAAATGAAAATGGAGAAAGTTATCTTCAAAAACTTCCTATTGAATTAACGGTTGCTAGCGTTGTAAACATTGTATCAACTAATGAAAATGCCATATCAATAGTTGACTATGGCAAACCTGTAGATGACAAAGTAGTTGAAATTAAAAACTTTGTAGAAGAATTTAAAAAATACAACTTTGAATATGAAGCACAAATGGAAAGAAATGGCGGAAGTGGTGAATGGACAAAACTTAACGAAAAAGTTTATACCCTCACATTTGTGAATGGAGAGGAAACCATTTCAACCATTACTGGTCCATACTTAAAAGAGATTACGTTACCTATACTTGATGATTATGACACTACAGAAAATGGCTTAAAAGTAAGAAAACATTTCGTAGGTTGGATGAATGAAGAAGGCATTGAATTTAACCATACTACTATGCCAAAAGGCTCTAAAACTCTACTTGCAAAATGGGAAAATAAAAACTACATTACTTTAAACTTTGTTACAGGAACAACTGAAGTATTAAATATTGTAGAACTTCCAAATACTCCTATCTCACTCCCTACTCCAACTGTTCCAAAACAAACTATTGCTGAAGACGGAAAAACTGTTACAACATATAAGTTTGATTGTTGGTGCTTAGATAGTGAAGGATTACAAGAATTTACTTGTCAGACAATGCCAAGCGAAAATATATCAGTTTATGCAAATTGGATACCGGACAAAATTGAAGTAAGAGCAGAATTTAAGTTATATAACAACAATAATTTAATTCATTCAATTTATCTTCCTGAAGGAGAGGAAATTGATTTAAGTGAAATTGAACTTGTTAATAATACTACTAAATTCTATCTTGATGCAAACTTTGAAAATGAGTTTACTGGTAAACTTATAATGTCAAACAAACCCCTTACCCTTTATATAAGAAATAAGTTTACAGTTACTTATAAATCTCAGTTTGGAAATATGCTAGACGAAACAATAGAATACTATCAAGGAGAAAATCTTTCTCTTCAAAGTCAAGCAACGCACTATGTTGATGATGCACAAGTTACAACTAGAAATTATTACTACTTTGGCGGATGGGAAATAAATGGAATTGTTACTTCCACTCTTCCAACAATTATGCCTGATGAAAATCTTGTTATTATTGCCGTATGGACAAATGAAACTTATTATAAAATTTCTTATGACCTTCGATGGTTCTGGCCTGATGCTTCTTGTGCTTTGGGAAGTAAATTCATCACCCCTCCTCCAACTATAGAAGACGAATGGATTCTCTCCGGAACAACCCTCGACCTTACTCAACAAAAATATAGAGTAAGTGGTGTAGTTAAAAAGAGTGCATTTAATAATAAAGGAACATACACTTCCACTTCTTGGGGAACTTCTGCCTGGGGTAATTACTCTGCAGGAAAAGGATTTACTTCAATAGTCATAGATAAACCTTTAACTCTATATGCTTGTTGGCAAGAAGTTTAAGCAATTTAAAAAAACACCTAAATAATTTAGGTGTTTTTTTATATTATTAAAGATCATTTTAAAAAAAACTTTTTGCTTTAATAAGGAATATATCCAAATGGTTTTATTCGCTGGGCATCAAGTTCTATAAAAAAAACATTTTTATTGTTTTCTTTTTTAAACCTAACAACAATGTCATTTTGAAGAACTAAATAATTACTTATAACTGACTTCAACTCTTCTTTTAAAATTTCACATACTCTTTGAGGATCACACATTTTATCACTATTTAACATATTATTCATTCTATTTGAAATCATATAGTCCATATATCTCTCCTAAACCATTTTTTTAATATTACGTTTGAAATACCCCATAAATCCTCTATATTTATAGGTACAATCAAATATCTTTTTTGAACCGTTATGGATATTCTCGCTCAGAAGAGTAAATGCTCTTGCACTTTCTATTGATTGTAGTCTTCCGCCAACTGAACAAGATGCTCCTATCGCATCATCCTCAGGGATGACACCCAAAAGTGGAATATTTAATGCTCTTACAATACTTTCAATATTCATTAAATCTCCATTAAGAAGTAAATCTCCCCTCATTCTATTTATAACAAGACCTTTATAAATAATATTATATTCATCTAATAGCCCTAAAACTTTGTCAGCATCTCTAATTGAAGAAAGATGAGGAGTTACTACTACAATCGCCTCATTTGCTGGGAATACAGCCCTATGAAAGCCCGCTTCAACACCTGCTGGACAATCTATCAAAATGTAATCAAAATTACTGTCAAGCTGTGATATAACATTCTTTACGTGTTCACCATTTATATTTGATTTGTTATAAGTATGAGAGGAAGGAAGAATATAAAGCGAGGATAAATACCTATCCTGGACAAGTGCCTGTTTAGGTCTACATTTCCCCATAATAACATCAGTTATATCAAATACAACTTGATTTTCAACCCCCATAACCACATCAAGATTGTTAAGTCCAATATCTACATCAATAATAACCACTCTAAATCCGAGTTTTGCAAGTTGAATACCAAGATTAGCACAAACAGTAGTTTTTCCCACTCCACCCTTTCCACTTGTCATAACAATTTTTCTTGCCATAATCACCTCATCTTTGTAAAAATATCTAGTACTATTTTAGCAAAGAAAAATGGTTAAATAAAAGAGAAGAAATGTCGATTTCTTCTCTTTGATGTCAAACTTTAGCAAATTCACAAATTTGGCTAAAATTTTTGATTTTTAGTTTTTAAATTAAAATTTTTAAGTTTACAAATATTTTTTAAATCTAAATATTTTCTAAAATTTTGCTTAATAGATCTTTATCATCAAGCAATTTCCCTGCCCCTAAAATAGAAACATTTTCAGCATCTTCAACAATTTTAAATGGGTATTTAAAATTTTTTCTTAAATAACTTTCAAGACCATTTATCTTACTCATTCCTCCAGTAAATAATACTCCATTATTAATAATATCAGTTGAAATCTCAGGAGGAAGAGATGTAATAGTAACATCTATGGTTCTTATAATTTCATTAAAGAAAGGCTCTAATACTTCCAAAAGGTCTTTTGAAGAAATAATATATGAACGAGGTATTTTACTTTCTACATCAACTCCGGTAATTTCCATATTTAAGTTATCGTTTTTATATAAACTACCAACTTCAATCTTTAATTTTTCACATTGACTTACACCAACCACAATGCCGTGATTATATGCAATAGCATTAGCAATAGCAACATCAACTGCTCTACCGCCAATACCAAGAGTAGCACCCTTAACAATAGAATTCATATTAATAACAGCAACATCAGTATTTGCTCCACCAATATTTACAACAAGGTTTGTTTTTGTCGAACTAATATTTTTCCCAGAACCTATAGCACTACAAATGATTGTTGGAATTAAAAATACCTCTTTAAAACCTATATCATATAAAAGAGCAATAAAATTATTTTTATCTTTTTCAGATAAAGCAA
Organism: uncultured Eubacteriales bacterium; assembly: GCA_949096025.1. Classification (GTDB taxonomy): domain Bacteria; phylum Bacillota; class Clostridia; order Christensenellales; family UBA1242; genus Caccovivens. The sequence continues at coordinate 4,714 of CARXKP010000027.1, read as the reverse complement.
CATTAACAAGCACCATACAAGATTCATATTTTTTCTTAAAACCAAGTTGGTCAAAATAATAAATTAAAAGTTGTTTTAAATATTCATAATTGTTTATATGACCATTGGCGATTGGACTAAAAACTTCTACACTCTCGTTAGTTTTTCCAAGCATATCCTTTGCCTGTTTTCCAAGTCCAATAATTTTATAACCTTGAGGTGTTGGCTCGGCAGAAATGAGGGTTGGCTCACAAAGAGCAAATCCCTCATCTTTTACATAAATTTTTGTATATGCACCACCAATTTCAATCGCATATTTTATCTTGTTCATTTTTTCTCCATAGTATTTTTATTAGATTTTTTCTTAAAGAACAATATCTAGTACATTATCTTCATCGGTTTCATAGGTATACTTAACAGTTAATTTATCGCCTTCATTTGCTTTTAAAAGAAGATATATCAAATCATTTCTATCTATAATTTCTTGACTTTGCCCATTATTCAAACTGCAAGCTGTAATAACCGCTCCTGTTGGAAGGCTTAATTTATTTGATGAAGAAATAATATAATATCCATCCCCTTTAAATGTAAATGCATTATAGTAATTTGCTGAATAAATAGTATCTTCTAAGAAGTAATTTGAATATAATGTTTCCTTTTTCAAATATGAGGCATAAGATGCTTCATTTCTATCTAATCCTTTAATTCCTAAAGAATTGATAGTAAATATTTTATCATTTGTATGATTTTCTTTTTCATTAATTATTTTGTCAAGAACTTTCATAATTGGATAAATCGCAACCATTCCATTCATTTGGTTACCATTTGTTTCCTCTACATCACCGCCAAGTGTTGAAAGTCCAACTAAATATCCATTTTTATCAAAACATCCGCCACCTGAATTTCCTGGTGAAATTCCGAGTGCGATATCAACTACATCTTCATATAAATTAGATAAAACCTTTTTACTATTATGACTATTATATACAGATGGATAATTCGTATATAAGAGCGTTCCACCATTGCCTGTATAAGGATAGATAGTTTGAGTCGTATAAAACATCATTGGATTATTGCTTGCTACATTTCCAACAGTTAAACGATTGATATAATCAAGTTCAAGAGGTGTGCCAATAGTAAAAATTGGTTCATAATCAAGTTTATCTGTTTTAGTACAATCAACAATTCTATCTTTCATTGTAACATAGTTAAGATTTACTCCATCACAATAAACAATCGCCACATCTAAGTTTTTATTATACCAAAGGAGTTCTCCTTCATAAGCGTATTCATCTTCAGTGATAATATTAACTGTTTGCTTTGAAAACTCATTACTATCTAAGTAATCTATTACGTGATAATTTGTTACTATATAACTTCCCTTATTCGCCTGATAACCGTCTATTGAAGTTGTATATCCTTTTGAAGCGACACAAACTCCGCTTCCTAAAGATTCAAAATCTGACTTAGTTGAATTATTATAGGCTTCAACTTTAACTGCAACAGTAGCACCACCATCTCTATAATGTTTTGCTATATCATAGATATCCATATCATCAGTTATGCTTTCAGTAAGACAATTTGTCATAGAATAACTTCTCTGAAAAAACCAAAAATGGAAACATCCCGTTACAGTAAAAGACATAACTAGTATTAGCGACAAAACCAGCAATGTTGCTTTAAAACTTTTTTTCATAAAGTCCTCCCTATAATTTCCCAAAAGTCATAAATAACTTTATTTATGTTGTTTTATTACCATTACATTGCTTTAAACTTTATATCATTTATCGCTAAAGTCTAAGCAAGAGCTTACTTTTATTAATATATCCATTTATATTTAATTATAATCAAACTAAATTATTTGTAGACTCTTTTTATAAACTTTCTTATAGTCTACAGCAACATTCATACCTTCATTGATTTCAAAACTAGCATCGCCTTCAACAATGGTTTTCATAATAATGGAATCACCAAGTATATCACAAACAACATCCTTGATGATTGCATTTTTAGAGGCATTTAAATTTACCGCTAGTCTTACTATTATACCAAGTTTTCTTACTGCATCAAGGTCTTCATCAGTTAAAATATCTTTATATTTAATCCATTCATTAAGTGAAAAATCATCAAGGTTTTGACAAACGCATATAAACCCTGCAATAAGAAGTTCTCTATGTGTAGCGCCGTTTATATTAGAATATAATATCTTTTCAAGACCGTGTTTAGAATAGTCTTCAACATTAATACATTTACCGCTGTCATACATAAAAGAGGCAATTCTAAGTGGCTTTACATAGAATCGTGGTAATTTATGCATTACTTTAAGTTGTTTAAATAATATTAACGCAAGATTGTGTACACTTTGATTATTTGAAAATTCATCTTTAGTAAATTCTAAATAGTTGTCAAGTGAGTTTGTAAGCAAATCAGTTGCTCTTTCTTGAGAAAGTGCAATAACATTCAGTCCGAGAACTCCTGTAGTAAGTGAAGCGGTTGATACTGCAATTTCATTTATTGGCAGAGTGCTAATTACCGCATTGATAATAGCAAAACCAGTAAGTATCTTGTCCGCATCATCATAACTTACACCCTTAATCTTTCTAATTTTATCAAGTTCAAGTCCTTTAATAAAATTAAAAGTCTTAAGCATAGTTTCCTTTGAAACAACATAGTTGTTGTCAATATCAAGTGGATAACGTTCTATCTTTTTAGCAATTTTTCCCATTGAAAGAAAAGCATTACCAAGTCCAACTACTTTAATATTTTCCTCTTCTTCAATATTAACACCTAAATTTGAAAATTTACTTTTTAAAGAAGCTGAAAGTTTATCAAAATCTGTTTCTCCTGCTTCATTTGCGTTAAATGTACCCACTGGCACAACAGAATATTCAAGTATAGCGCGTCTGTTATACTTAACAACAAAAGAAGAATATGTGCCGATATATACAAATATTCCCTTAGCATTATCTATTGAATTAACGACAGAATTAAAGAGATATTTAATATGCTCTTCTTCTGTAAGTATAGAAAAACTGATACCAGTGTTGTTGTATACCTCATCAATAAAACCTCTATAATTTCTTGCCTGAGTAAACATTGTTGTTGTCACAGCGAATATTTTCTCAACATTGAAGTTTTCAATAATATTTCGATATACTTTGAGTATACTTAGTATCTTTGTTTTTGTTTGTGGACTTAAAAGTTCATCTCTGCTTATTTCTTCACCAAGTTTAAGTGATTGATGTTGAGATAATGCAAGATTATACTTTGCACCACTTACTTTATAAATATTTAATTTTAGTGCTGTTTCATTAAGTTCTATTATCGCTATTTTTTCCATTTATTTCAATCCCTTTAATCGAGTTTTATTGCACCAACTGGACAACTAGCTTCACAAGCTCCACAATGAATACATTTTGTTTTGTCAATAACAGCCTTTCCGTCTTTATCAAAACTAATAGCACCTACTGGGCAAATTGCTACACAAGTACCACAACTAATACATTTTTTCTTGTCTACCATTTTTCCTCCGTTTAGGTTTATTTTAACATATTTTATTTATAAAGTAAACTATTTTTTTAATTCTTTAATAAATTTTAAACCTATATACTTGATTATAAAAGGAATGATTTAGAACTGTTCTTTTTTAACTATAATTTTGTAATTTTTATACTAAAAATCTTGAGAAAAATGTCGATATTAAGCCTTTATCGCCTTATACATTTGATAAAGAGAAAGAACGCACAAAAAGACTCCAAAAGCAGTACGCAAAGTACCTGCTGAAATAACACTTGCAAGCAACGCTCCACCTACTGAAAAAACAATTCCAGATAGGATAATATATATTATTCCTCGAGTTTCTAAATAACCATTTTTAAAATGAATAACAAGAGAAAACAATGCCATTACAAGAAAAGCAACTAAATTAATACCTTGACTAAGTTTTTGTCCAACACCTAGAAAAATAGTAAGAAGTGGTATTAATAACGTGCCTCCTCCCATACCTAGGCCACCAAATATACCTGAAATAAAACCAAATAAAACATATAAAAATATCGTTAAAATCATAATATCAATTTTATTCCTCCAACAAACATTACAATAGCAAAGATTATTCTAACTGCCTTCGGCGGAAGAAACTTTAATGCAAAAGAGCCTGTTATTCCTCCTGCTACTACCCCAAGTCCAACAGTAAGAAGTGGCAAAGAACTTATAAAACCATTAAATACATAAATAAATGCTGAAATAAGGCTAAGCGGAAAGATTACTAAAATTGCAGTTGCGTGAGATTTTTTTGCGTCAAGTGAAAGAACTTTTTGTAAGATTGGAACACAAATCATACCACCTCCGCCACCAAAAAAACCGTTTAAAAATCCTATTATTCCACCTGAAATTATAAGGTAAAATTTCTGTTTTTTTGTGAATTTTTGATTACTAAAATTGCCTTTTTTAGTGTTAAAATTACCACTATTTTTTATGACTTTTTTATTACTGATTTTTTGAACTTTTTCACCCTGTAATTTAACTTCTTTTTTACCATTTTTTGAGGATTTTTCACTGATTTTGTTTTTCCTCTTTTTCGCTTGAGTTAACTGTTGCTTTTTCGCTTTAGCTACATCATTTTCATCTAATTCTTTTGTCTTTTTTTGTACTTTACTGCCGAGTTTTGTTTTCTTCATAATAATTCCTTTTTATTGAAACAATTTAATTTTGCAATCATTTTTATTTTTGCTAA
>CARXKP010000026.1 GCA_949096025.1 uncultured Eubacteriales bacterium | reverse complement strand
TCATACTTTAAAGTATGAAATTAGAGAAGATGGTATTTATTTAAACTGTAATGAAAAAGTTTTAATAAAATACAATAGTATCCCACAAGAATTAGATTTAAGTGGTGAATTTAATTCTTTTCTTCCTGAACGGGTTTTTGCTTATGGTATAGTGAAAGAATATTACTTTATGCAGACTCTATATGAAGATGCTAAAATTTGGGATGAGCGTTTTAAAAATAGTTTGCAAATAATTGAACGAAAAAAAAGTGAAACCATTATTCCACGAAGGAGGTGGATTTAATGTTTTATAAAAAGTCTTTACCCATAAAGAGTAGAAGTGAAAAAGAATTTGAGTTTGATATGTTTGCTAAGCCTCCTAATACATACGATGATGAAACACAATTAAAGGTTGGGGAGGCACAAAAAGTGTATAACTTTATTTCTGCAGACGGTACATTAAAATCTGGCTATGGGTTTAAAAAACTTGCTATGCCTACAAGTAAAACCAATCTTACAGAAGAGGTGGAAGTTGTAACTCGTGGGCAAATTAAAGCACTTTGGCAACTTCAATACTATGATAAAAAAATGGATGATACTAAATATTATTTACTTTACTTTAATGAAGAAAAATATGTTTGCTATGATAATATGTTTGAAAATCGTTATGAACCTTTTATCATTATAACAAAATTTACAGAAGTTCCTTTTGTCTGCCAATGTCGTAAAGATTTACAGGATGCTCTGCTTTTATCTGGAAATGGAGCGGGTTTTATGGTTGTTACAGGAAGTAGTATTACCTCTACTCTAAATGCAGAGAAAATAATTTCTTGTTGCAATCATTATGGAAAATTGTTTGCTATTACTGCCCAAAAGCGAGGTTGTCTTGTTTATAACGAAGATATTAACATCCTAGAGTGGTCGGATGAAAAGACTAAAGATTTGGATTTTGGTGATAGTAGGGGTGATTTAAATAAAATTATTTCTTTTAATGACTATCTTTATATTTTCAGAGATTTTGGTATAACCAAGGTATCTCAGTTTGGCAAAGATGAGTTATTTGAAATAAACAACATTTATCTAGCCGATAGTCATATATATCCAAATACCATTGCAGAAATGGGAGAAAATATTTACTTTTTAGAAGGGAGCAAACTTAGAGTTTTTAACGGTTCTAGTGTAAAGACAGAAACAATAGATTGTTTAAATATCTTAAATGGTTGTGATAACCGCTATGCCTATGGTGTAGGCTATGACGGAAAATATTATCTTGCTTGTAGATGCAATTTTAATGATGATCAAGTGATAGGTTGTGAAAGCGAAAATGACTATAAAAACAATACCTTAATCGTTTATGATACTTTTACAAAACATATCGACATTATGCGTGGAGTCGATATTAATATGCTAATTGCTTTTAAAAATAAATATAAATCAAAAGTTCTTGCTTGCTTTAGGGGGCAAAATATAAATAAACTTGGACAGCTCACTTTTGATGGTTCTGTGTTTGGCAATTTTAATGAAGCGGTTTGGCAGAGTGGAAAAACAGATTTTGGTATTAATGGAAAACTTAAAAGAATAAAGTCATTTTTGATTAAAAGTATATCAGATTGCACTGTTACTTTTGAAAGCGAAAGAGGAGAAAAAACTTTTAATGTTAAGGGAAAAGATGCACTGCAAAATATTAAAGCAAATGTACTGGGCAATCAGTTTATTGTGAAGATTAATAGCAAGGGAAGTCAAAATACTAATATCAGTAATTTTGTTGTAACTGTGAGTTGTGGCTAATGTATGAAAAATTAAGAAACCATATTGAATTGATAAGACGAAGAGAATTCCTAGTCGAGGAATATCTTACAAAAAAAATGCTTCAAAGAAGTAGGAGGAAATAATATGGATTTCTGGTCAGAATTGGTAAAGATTGTTGTTAGCAATGGTATATTTGCTGTACTGTTTGTCTATCTGCTCCTTTATATTTTAAAGGATAGTCAAAAAAGAGAAAATGCTTATCGCAAGACCATAGATGATCTCGCAGAACATCTTTCAGCGATAGAAGATGTAAAGGAAGAGGTTGAAGAACTTAAAAACTATATCGAGAGGAGGTACGATGATGAAAATTAAATCATTTGGCTTTTGGACTGCACTGGCAGGGGCTTTAACCCTTCTTGTTGGTGCGATTGGTAAATGCTTTGGTTTTTCAGTTGACGGCAGCGTAGTTGAAGAAGTTGTGATGTCGATAGCAGGCGTACTTGTCGCTCTTGGAGTGGTTTGTATGCCAAAAGATATTGCGAAAAATGAAGAAACAGACCAAAAAGATAAAGAAGAGAATTTAGATGAAAACCAATCAGAAAATGAAAAAATTGAAAATTATGATGAAAGCGAGAAGTAGTCGTTATTGAACTATTAAATAAAAACCACGATATTAAAATCGTGGTTTTTTTAATCTCAATTATAGTTAATTATCTATTATAATATTGTCCAAAGACTTGTATAGAACTTGTAGTTTTTGTTTGTATCCTTATTATCTTTAAGTACTTTGTATGTTATTTCAAGATAATCACAACCGTCATTTCCTTCAAACATCTTAGGGTTTAATCTTCCAGTAAGATAAGTTTGACCCGAAGAGCCAAGTTCACCATCTGTTGGCTCAACTATTGAATAATATTTTCTTACATCAGTTGTACCAACAATTACTAATGGGTTTGTTGAAATAGGAATAAGTGGGTTGCAATAATCCATTGAACTTGCATCGGTTTTTAATATTCCTCCGCCAATGTTTGTGTTGAAAGTGTTAACGTAAAGCATTGGGTCACCTTCTTCTGCACCTACTATGAAAGGTTGAAGTTCTGGGGCTTTGGTGTTAACTGATAAGCCCACAATTCCGTGGTCTGCTGGCAGGTTAGGGTATTCAGGATAATCTTCTGGTGTTACACCCCATTCATAAGGTCCGTCATAAACTCTTGTTTTTTCACTTGCGAGTGTGAACATCTTTTTTGATTGATAATTATAATAGTTGAGTTCTACAATAATATCGAGATACTTGTTCATATCCCATTTGCCTTTTTCCGTTCCGTCACCGTCTGCATCATATTTGAGGATAACTGCAACATCTGTGAATGCAACTGGTTTACTGAACATTAAAACAGCAGATTGATATTCAAGAGGTCTGATACATCTTGGATTTTGTCCTGGCTCATACTTAGGGAAGAAACTGTCATCATTTACCATAAAGGTATCGCCAGAATATTCCATAATTTCAGAAGCAAGATATTTTTCATTAACATTTACATCTGTTCCGTCTGGATTTTTACCAATAGTTGCTTGGTCAACAACATTTTGTACAATTTCATCTACAACTCTGTCATAATCTCGACCAAGTTCTACACGTTGAGGGCTTGGAGGGCCTGCTGGAACAGGTACATAGTAGATTTTGCTATTTCCGGTTGTATCAATTTCAACGGTTTTATTATAATCGTAAACATAGAAGTAATCATCTTTGACAGAAGGGTTATTTCCAGTAAAACCAATAACATTTTCTTTTATCCAAGCCTTTAATTTGTCAATTTGTCTGTCCATTAAGCCAACCATAGAACCCATACGATTGAATAATGTCTTTATATCTTCAAGAGCGACATCTGCACTAGATTTTCCTGCGGTAGGGGTATATGCGCCGATTTGAATAATATAAGCTTTGTCACCTGTAGCAGGGGTGGATACACTCATTGCTTGAGGTTCAAGGTCAAGAGCATAACAGTAAATAACATATTCAAGTGCTTTTACATAGTCGGAATAGTTTTTATAATCTTCTTTTTCTGTTGTACCGAGATATAATCTACGATATGAATTAAATTCAGTTAATGAGTTATATTTATCATTGAAATCTGAGTTTTTTCCAAAAATATCTTTATCTTTTAAAGCAACATTAATTTTGTTTTTATAACTATTATCAAGAATGTTATTGGTAATATTGAATTGCGAGTTTCCATCTGTTTTAATTAATGGAACGCTAAAATCTACAGAAGCATTATAATTAAGAGCAAAATTCCAATTCCAATGAGATTTTTGATTTGCTCCAAGGATGATATGACCTTTATCATTGTAAGTGCCAGTAGTAGCATTATTATATTTTTCTGCTAATTTTTGATATTTTTCAGTTGTTTGTTGGTCAGCCTCATTAATCGCTGGAGTTGATTCGTCATCTACATAATTATACAATGTTTTTATCTTCTCTTTTGTGTCGGCTTCATTTTCTGTTACAGTGCCATCACTGAAAGTTACACTGCCACCTTCATTAAAGGTGATAATATTGGTAATAGGACCGGCTGTTATAGTTACAGTGTTATTCCATATCATTGATTTTCCATCATCGATAATAGTTACTTCGTCGGCAACTTCACCTATAGAGTTTATTTGATAACGAATGCTATCATATAAGAAGTAGGTGTTGTGTTGGTTAAAGTTGTTTATTTCAATATTGTCATCTTTTGAAAATGGAGGATTTGAATCTTTAAAATATGAGGGAATTATATCGTCGTCATCAGAAATACCATAAATATAATAAAGTTGCCTTAATATTGAATAAGCATAATCGCCGTAATAGTCATTAGGCTTTTCAGTAGAACCGCCAGAGTTGATGTTAAAGTCATAGGTGTCAGGGCGGTAGAGGACTTTAGTGCCATACATACTAATCAGGGAATCTTCTCCTTGGCTAGGTTGCATTTCAGGGTCATCTACATCGCAACTACCAAAGCCGAATAAAACAAAGCAGGCGAGTAGTATTGCAATAATTCTTGATAGTTTCTTTTTCATAAAAAGCCCTCCTCTTAATTTAATTTAATTATTATAATATCTGAAGTTGAACTTGCTTGTAAGAGTGAGACTGAAGATATTACATAACAAGGAAGTTATGCGACTGCATCAAAAATTTCTAATTTTTGAAATTTAAAAGTAATTTTTAAATTTTACTTCCGATGGTTTATATATTATAAGAAGTATGTTAAAATTAACTTCTTGTAAATATTATAACCTCAATTCTATAAAAAATCAACCTTTTATAAATAAAAAATGCTTAAGGTGAGTTTAATTTGCTAATAAAAAAGAGAAAGTATTTTTCTTTCTCTTTTTTATTAATTACATTGTTAAATCATCGTCCGCAAAGTCTTCATCGCCGAAATAAGTTTTTACACTTTCTTTGCTTGTTTTATAAGTCTTTGTTTCTTCTAGTTTTTGTTCTGCAATATTTTCACCTGTTATATCTACAGATTTTTCTTCGCCATAGATTGCAAATTTTGTAGTATCAGCAAGGTTACTAATTAATCCTTCATCAGAATTTGCATAAACAATCTTGATAGAATTTTCTTTAATTCCATTATCAGATACTTCAATAACAGTAAATCTTGACACATTTCCTAATTCATCTAAATCGTTATTTCCATTATCAATTATATATCTAGTTGCACCTGCATTTACACCAAATAATTTATCTCCAATAGCATCGGCAAGTTGTGCGTGTTCTACTTGGATTGTTGGATTTATGCTCTTAGTATATAATTGAGTATATGTTGGAGTTCCGACATTTCCATCTTTAATATTTTGTGGAGTAATAGGTGAAGCAAAGTCAACTTGACAAAGTGTTATATAATGTGCAGTATCTCTTCTAATATAATTAAATACAAGATTAGCACCAGTTACATTATCGCCATCTTTAGTTACATACCAAGTTGCATCTTTAACATTTGTTTCATTAACATCCCAACTAGCATTTAAAACATTTTTAGCTGCTTCCATAGTAACTTTTTCATTAAGGACATTTAAGATTTCAGCATCAGTTACAGTTACGATTTCTGGTGGGATTTCTGGGCCAGGACCAGGTTTCTCAGTTTCAATATTTTCATAAGTATAGCCACTGCTCAAAACGTTTGTCCCATTCATACTATATGATCCGGTGTTGGTTGAGCCAGAAGTGTTGCCATTTTTAAAATTACGTATAATATCGGCTGCTGAACCTTTTCCTTTCAATACTTCAATTTTAAAAGTGTCTACTTTACCATCTTTAACAATGGTATAATTATATGCTACCACAGTAGAATCTGAAGCTTCTGCTTCAGAGATAAGTTTTAAGTCTGAGGTCTTATTTTCAGAAGCGTAGAGTGCGTTTGTGATTTCTTGATTGTCATAGTTATCTTTTGCGTCAAATTCAAATACAGTTTTTCTATCTACTGTGAGTTTAACATCGCTCTTTGATACTTCTCCGTCAACAATTTTGTTGATTGATACAGGATCGATTGAAACATTAGCAAGTTCAACTGCTCTGTCAGTTTCGTTTACATTATAGGTGTAAAGAATACTTACTTTATCAATCTTAGTATTTTCTGAATTCGCGCCGATTGACCAAGTTTCACTTTTAACTTCTTTTTCTTCAACAACTTCTGGACGAACAAATTCATTTATAAAGCCTTTAGCATCTTCTAAATGTTCTGCGATAAATTCGTCAAATTTCATTTCATCAACAACAACGATTGGTGGTGGAGTAGGTCCAGGTCCTGGAGGAGTTGGAGTAGGATTATTTGTACAACCAACAAAACCGAATACTGTACCTACAACAAGACCTAAGCCAACAACTCCGGCAGATACTTTTTTGCCAATTCTGTTCCAAAGAGAGTTAAGTTTTGTTGATTTAATATTTCCTTCTTTTTTATTATTCATAGGAAACCTCCTTAATATTTTTACATTTCCAAGAAAATTATAACATAAATTTATTCACAGGTCAATACCTAAGTTCAAAAAACTTTAATAATGACTCTAGTTTTTAAGATAATAGTATATAATTAGTAATATACCGCAAACGAAATAAAAAGATAAGGCTAAGAGATAAATAGAGTAATTTGACATAAAAGTTGTTAAAAAGCCTTTAAAAATTGGACATTTTAGGATAAAAATTGTAATATTGGGATATGGGAAATGCCAAACTTACAAAGGAAAAGAAGATTCATTTTAGAAAAATATTCTATCCTTTTTTGGCATTTATGTATGGAATTATTGTTGCTAGAGGGTTATATAGAGGAGAAATTGAGAAGATAATTTTAACCAGCATTGTTTTTATAGTGGTGGCGGTTATTTTTTGCTTAAATAAAAGATTTATTGCATTATCTATAATAACTATTATGTTTTTTATTGGGAATGGATTTTACTATTTAGGAATTAGAAGTTATAATGTAATAGATTATTCTAATAACATTGTTTGTGTAGAAGGTAGAATTTCTGATGATATTCAAAAATCGAATTATGGTTATAGTCTATTGCTCGATGATGTAAAAATAAACAATGAGAAAGGGCAGAAGATTAGCTTATACATTTCAAGCGCTAAGTCTGCACCAATTGTAGGGCAAAGAATAATTTTTGAAGGGAAACTTGATAAAATAAAACCATTTAATCTTAAAAGTTTTAATTCTTTTAGTTATAGAACAGGTGCAAGGTATAACGCTAGAATTAGCAAAAAAGATATTATCTTTTTGGATAATATTAAAGTTAAATCGGATGAAACGATAAAACTTGCTGTAAAAGATGTTGTTTATAAAAATATGAGTGAGGACAATGCTGGAATTGCTATGGCAATGCTATTTGGAGATAAAAATGACCTGAACGATGAAATAGCGAGTACCTACAAAAATGTTGGAATTATCCATATTTTAACTGTTAGTGGCCTGCATATAGGATTTTTAATAGCAGTAGTTTATGGATTTCTAAAAAAATGCCGTACTAATAAATATCTTTGTCTATCATTAACTTTTTGTTTTATATTTTTTTATGCCTATCTTTGTGGATTTACGCCATCTGTGATGAGGGCTGGAATAATGGCTATTATAATGATACTTGCCAAAACTTTTTCTCAGCAATATGATTCTCTAAATAGTTTAGGGCTTGCTGGTTTTATTATATGTTTCATAAAACCACTATCTCCGTTTGATATTGGCTTTTTGATGTCATTTTTCTCAGTATTTTCAATTATTTGTTTAAGCAGGATGTTTATAAAATTCTTTTCAAAGTTTCTTCCCTATAAAATTGCAACACTGCTTGCAGTAACTACTTCCGCGCAACTTGGAATTTTACCTTTTCTTGCTTACTTTGGCGGACAAATTCATCTGTTTTCTTTTGTCGTGAATTTGTTAGTATTACCATTACTTAGTGTACTCTTTCCATTCTTGTTTGTTGTAAGTTTAATAGGTACATTTATTAATTTTATAGGATACTTACTTATTTTAGTTGATTATGGTTTTGTGTTTATAAATCTAATTGCTCAGTTTTTTGAGCGTTCTCACCTTATAATTCCAGTAATGGTTACATATTTTTCAATGACAATTATTTATTTTGTTTTGATTCTATTTATTAGTGAATTTTGTATGATAGAAAGTCAAAATAAACTCGCTTTGTTTTCACTCGTAACTTTTATTATGGTGGTAATGCTCGGATGTTACAATTTTTTCCCAATAAAAAATCAAACGAGTGTTTCTTATATTGGTTCGGCGAATAATCTTAGTGTGGTTATAACTAGTGCAAAAGGTGAAAGTTTGTTGGTTGGTTATAACTACAATCTTGTAAACTATAAAAGAAGTTATTATATAAACAAATTTGACACTTATCTTTCACTTGATGGAAGAATTAGTGGAGATTACGAGCAAATAATTTCAAATCTTGGAATAAAATTCTTTTACTCTTTTAGTGGCGTTTCTGAAAATGCAAAAATTATCCCCACCGAATGTGATATAAGCATTGGGAGTTTTGTTGTAAGATATAAAGTTCTTGAAGGAGAAATGGCGGGACTGCTTATAAAAGTAGACAATCAATGTATTTTTGTTGCAAGTGAGGGGAATTTAAGTTATAATGCCATTGAAAATGAAATTGTTATAAAAGAAAATGCTAAAATAGTTATAACAAAAAATCAGATTGACAATAGGGTAAAAAGCGGATATATTTTAATGTCACAACTCGCACAAGAATATGGAGAATTTTCATATCAAAAAGATGGAAATGTGAAATTTTTATATGAGAAAAATGCTTGGATAGCAAGGGGGTTAGATTGAAAAAGTTAAAGTTGAATTTAAAGGAAAAAATAGAAAATTGTTATCTTTTTGAAGGGGATGATTATGAACTTTATAGTCGTGGTCTTTCTATGATTTTAAGGGCATCAGGTGTTACACTAGAAGACTTTAATTTAGTTAAATTTGATGATGAAAATTATTCGATGAATGTTCTTTTAAGCGCCTGTGAAGTTATGCCAATGGGTTCACCTTATAGAGTGGTAATTTTAAAAAATGTTGAAAAAATAAGCGAAAATGACAAAAAAATGCTACAAAATTATGTAAAATCGCCTACTGAAAGCACAATTTTAATTATTCTTGATTATTTTAATAAGTTTTCTTCTCTTAAAAATAACGTCTATTTTGTGGACTGTAATCGCTTTGATAAAACCACTCTTTCCTCAGTTGTGGTTAGCGAGTTAAACAAGCGAAATAAAAAGATAAGTGCCGAAGCACTTGATACTTTAATTGATTATTGTAATGGCTATCTATCACGTATAGTTTGTGAGCTTGATAAACTTGCCTATTATGATGTAGATGAGCCACTCATAACAAAAAAACTTGTTGATAATATGGTGACAAAAGATAATGAGGTAGTTATCTTTGAACTGACAGAGGCATTAGGACAAAGAAAGGCAGATAAGGCACTAAATATTTTAGAGGCACTTAAAAAAGAAATGGGAATTTTAGGGCTTATAATTAATCACTTTAGAAGATTGTTTTTTATTTCAATTTCAGACCTTCCAGATAAGGAACTTGCATCGCTATTAAATGTAAAAGAATTTGCTATTTCAAAGCAACGTGGACAGGTGAAAAATTTTTCAAAAATGCAACTAAAGAAAATATATTCTCTTCTTGAAGAGGTCGATTATGCCATAAAAAGTGGAGCAATGCTTCAAGAAAATGCCTTAAATTATTTAGTCCTCTCTATTCTATATATATAATAATTTAAAAATGGTACAAAAAACGAGATGTAGATACTATCTCGTTTTTATTTTTAAATATTTATTGTTTTAAGTATATTCTATTTTTTTATTTGCTTTTTTTTCAGTTTTATGATACATTACTATTTAGAGGTAGTATATGTTAAAGCCGATTGTTGCTGTTGTTGGTAGACCAAATGTAGGCAAAAGCACTTTCTTTAATAAAATTTGCGGAAAAAGAATAAGTATTGTTGACGATACTCCTGGAGTTACCAGGGATAGAATTTATGCTGACGCAAATTGGGCAGGACACGATTTTACTTTAATTGATACCGGCGGTATTGATAGTGGAAGTGATGACCTATTTCAAAACGATATTAAAAAACAGGCACTTTTTGCAGTACAAGAGGCAGATGTAATTGTTCTTCTTGTTGATGGCAGGGTGGGAGTGACAACGAACGATGAGGAAGTTGCCTCTATTCTTTTGCGTTATAAAACTCCTATTGTACTTGTTGTAAACAAACTTGACAACTTTGAAGTTGAAAAGACTTATGAATTTTATAGTTTAGGTCTTGGCGACCCATATCCTCTTTCAGTACATCAAAGCAAGGGAATAGGAGATATTCTTGATGCTATTGTTGCAAATTTCAAAGAGAGAAATGAGGACGAGTATTCACAGATAACAAAGGTGGCGGTAGTTGGCAGACCTAATGTAGGCAAAAGTAGTATTGTAAATCGACTAATAGGTACGGACCGAGTAGTTGTAAGTGATATTGAAGGAACTACTAGAGATGCAGTTTTAGTTCCATTTAAGTACAACAAAAAAGAATATGCTCTTGTTGACACTGCTGGACTTAGACGACAAAGGTCGGTAGAGAGAGAGTCTATTGAAGGTTATTCTGTGCTTAGAACTATGTCAGCAATAGATGAAGCGGATGTTGCAATAATCGTTATTGACGGAAGTAAAGACTCAGTTTCAGAACAAGACCTTAGAATTGCAGGCTATGTTGATGAGGCAGGAAAACCAAGCGTTATTGTTGTAAATAAGTGGGATATAAAGTCAAAAAGCAAAGATGAATATATCACAATGCTTAAAAATGAGTTGTCATTTATGAGTTATTTCAAAGTTATGTTTGTTTCGGCTTTAACTGGAGCAAGTATAGGTCAAATTATGGAAAATGTTGAGGCAAGTTTTGCAAATGCGTCAAAGCGTATCACAACAGGAACTTTAAATGACCTTCTCCACGATGCTATTTTGAATTTTGAGCCTCCTGCTCATAATGGAGCAAGAGTTAAAGTAAGATATATAACTCAAGCTTCAACAAATCCTCCGACTTTCGTGCTTTTTGTAAATAATGCAAAACTTATAAACTTTTCTTACAAAAGATACCTAGAAAATAGATTTAGAGAAAGAATTGATTTTTCGGGAACACCTGTTAGATTTGTGATTAAAGGAAAGGGGGAAGAATAAATGTTAGAATCAGTTCTTATGCTTATTTTAGCCGCTTTTGTAAGTTATTTTATTGGAACTATAAATTTTTCAAAAATAATTGCTTGGCGTGCTAGAAGAAAAGATATTACACAAATAGGAAGCAAAAATCCGGGAGCAATGAATATGCTCCGATCATTTGGATTTGGGCTTGCCTTTCTAACCTTTGTTGCAGAGGCTTTGAAAGCAGGACTTACTTGTTTCTTGTTTGGGCTTTTATATGAACATCTTGGAATATGGGGCGGGAGTGAATTTGTCTACTATCTTGCAGGCTTTTCACTTATGATAGGATATAATTTCCCTGTATGGTCAAAATTTAAAGGAGGAAAAGGAGTTGCTTGCTTTGCAGGAATTTTACTTTTCTCTCCTATTTGGTATGTAAGTTTAGGTTGGTTTGTAGTATGCTTTTTCCTATTCTTATGGATTGATATTGGTTCGGTAATTTCTCTTACCTATACCGGCGGTTTAACAATAGCAACAACAATTTTCTTTTGGCTTTCTGGGTATTCAGTTTGGGTTGCTTCGTATATCACAGCAATGATTTGGGCTTTGTATATTCTTACACTTATTAGACATAGAGCAAACTTTAAAAGACTGTTAAATCACACAGAAAATAAGGCAGGAATACTTGAAAAACTAAGAAAAATGTTTAAGCATAAAAAGGGTGAAAAAATCATTGACGAGTCGCAAGTCGAAAGCGAGGCAGAAGACGAAATTGTTATTGATGATACCGACAAAACTTCAGAAACTGAAGAGGTTGAAATAACTGAAGAGGAAAAACGTGAAAAGCCTCAAACTGAAGAAATTATAGTTGATGAAGAGGATAAATAAAAATGATAAAATTAAGGGCTTTAAGGGGAAATTATACTTTAAATGCTCTTTTTTAATAAAAAATACTGATTTTTTCAATATTTTTGCTTATTTTTATGTGATTTTAATAAAATTTTGAAAATTATGAGGATAAAAAATGATTAAAAATATGTGGAACCCTTGGCACGGTTGTCATAAATGTAGCCCAGGTTGCCTTAACTGTTATGTATTCTTTTTAGATAAACAAAGAGATAAAAATTCCTCGATTGTTACTAGATCTAAAAGCGGTTTTTCACTTCCACTTAAAAAGGATAGAAATGGTAAATTTAAGATAGAAGATGGAAAGGAAATAGCAACCTGTTTTACCTCAGATTTTTTTCTTGAAGAGGCTGACGCGTGGCGTGATGAAGCGTGGGAAATAATTAGGACTAGAAATAAGTTAAATTTCCTTATTTGCACTAAAAGGATTGAAAGATTTGAAAAATGCTTGCCAAGCGATTGGGGTGATGGATATGACAATGTAAGAATTGCGGTGACCTGTGAGTGTCAATCAAAAGTGGATGAAAGAATGCCAATTTTATTAAGGGTGAAAGCAAAAACAAAATATGTATTTGTTTCACCAATTCTTGAAAAGGTAGACCTGCGAGAATATTTAAAAAGCGGTCAAATTGATATGGTGTCAGTTGGCGGTGAGTCCTATGAAAATGCGAGAGTTTGTGATTTTGAATGGGTGGAATATATTAAGGCTCAGTGCGATGAATTTAATGTTAAGTTTGACTTTCATCAAACAGGTTCAAACTTTAAAGCATTTGGCAAAAATTATAAGATAAGACATTTTGAAGAATACTCTCAGGCGAAAAAAGCAATGAAATTTTTGGAAGACAAAAAAAATAAGGATATATAATCTATATCTTTTTTTTAATTATATTAAAATATTAAATATATAAATTTTTACCATTTTTAATCTGATTTTTGTTCTAAGTGGTAAGAAAGTTGCATATGGTATCTTGTCACTTGGAGGATAAGATGGAAAAATTTGAAATCTATGAAGATATTAAAACTCGCACAAACGGCGATATATATATTGGTGTTGTAGGTCCAGTTAGAGTTGGTAAATCAACATTTATTACGCAGTTTATGCAAAAACTTGTTGTACCAAATATAGAAGAAAAGAACAAGAAGAAACGCACAGTTGATGAACTCCCTCAATCTGCCGACGGGAAAACAATTATGACTACACAGCCACATTTTGTGCCTAATGAAGCGGTAAATATAAAGGTTGCTAATGCTCAAATGAAAGTCCGTATGATTGACTGCGTGGGTTATGTAGTAAGCGGAGTTATGGGACATACCGAGGGAGATAAACCAAGACTTGTAAAAACTCCTTGGTCAGAAGAGGAACTTCCTTTTGAAGAGGCTGCCGAACTTGGCACAGATAAAGTTATCAACGAACACTCGACTATCGGTGTTGTTGTAACTACTGATGGCTCGGTGACTGATATCCCAAGAGAAAATTACCTTGAAGCAGAAGAGAGAGTTGTTGCCCAAATGAAGGCAAGTGGAAAACCTTTTGTAATTGTTTTAAACTGCAAAAATCCTAATTCTAGCGAATGTAAAAAACTTTCTGCTTCTATTGAAAAACAATATAATGTTCCAGTTGTTCCTATGAATGCTCTTGAAATGAAAGATGAAGATGTTGACAAGGTTATTGAAAATGTTTTAATGGAATTTCCTGTCACTTCAATTAAAATTTCTATGCCTGAATGGTTAAGAGCCCTTGACTATGATAGTGATATTATTCGTGAAATTGCTAATGAAATGAGAGGCTTATCAGCAAACCTAAACAAACTTAGCGATGCAAATAAAAATCAAATCGCTTTTGCTGAAAGTGCATCCTTTGAACCAATTACTGTTTCTACCATTGAGGCAGGAAATGGGACTGTCAGATTTAATATCGTTCCAAAGAGCGATTTATTCTATCAAGTACTTTCTCGCGAATGTGGCTATGAAATTGCAGATGATTTCCAACTTGTAAGTTATATTAAAGAACTTGCTATTGCAAAACTTGAATATGATAAGATTAAGGGCGCTCTTGAAGAGGTAAGACAGACAGGTTATGGTATCGTTGAACCAAGACGAGAAGATATGGAGCTTGGCGAACCTGAAATAATCAAACAAGGTAGTAGATATGGCGTGAAGATTAAAGCGACTGCACCAAGCCTTCATATTATGAGAGTTGATGTTGCGGCTGAAGTAACTCCAATAGTAGGAAATGAAGACCAAAGTCAAGACCTTGCTAAAAATCTTGTAGAACAGTTTGAAACTGACCCACAATCAATATGGGATACAAATATACTAGGAAAGAGTTTGTATAGTCTTGTTGGTGATAGCATTAATTCAAAGATTGTTCTTATGCCAGTTGAGGCTCAACGAAAGATGAGAAAAACACTTTCCAGAATTGTAAATGAGGGAAAGGGTGGAGTACTTTGTATACTACTTTAAAAAAAGGCTTTTAAAGCCTTTTTTTTATTTATTCTTTAATTTTTTCTCTACCTATGAGGCTATCTATAGATACGCCTAAATAATCTGCAATTTTGATTAAGTTATAAAGAGTAGGTATTGAGCCTGTTTTCCATTTTGCTACATCGTTTACATTAATATCCGTATCTTTTGTAAGTCTATAATGAGTAATATTTTGAGATTTTAATTCTTTTTTATAAATTTCATAAAAGTTTAAAGTAGGAGTTGAATAGTTCCCAAAATCTTCTTCATCTGATATGCCTACTAAGAAGTCTAAACTACAAACGAAAAAATCTGCAATTTTTATTGCGTTCTTTAAATTTGGTGCAAAAACTCCTTGTGCATAATTTGCTAGAGTTTTATATTCTATTTTAATTCCCCGTGAAAAATTTACAAGATTTAAGTTTTTTTTAACATTAAATCTTGAAGTGATTCTTTTATGTTTTTTCGTAAGATATCT
>CARXKP010000025.1 GCA_949096025.1 uncultured Eubacteriales bacterium | reverse complement strand
AAGGTCAGGAGAAGTGTAGGCTTTCATTAATTCATCATACTTATCTTCTGTGCTAATAATTTTTAGAGGAATTTCGCTTCCGTCTTTATATATAAGTGTAAGATTATTACTTTTCCGAACTTCTTTTATTATTTGAGATACACTCTTATTCATTTTCCCTCCTTTCTATCTTTATTATATATTTTCAGTTTATGGTTAGCAAGGTTTTTGGCAAACAAAAAGTACACATTTTGTTCTGGTTTGAATGTGATAAAGAAAGCTATAAAATTGACTTTTATGAGGACTTATGTTATAAATAAAATAGGAGAAATTATGTACCAGGAACAAGAACTAGAAAAAATATTTTTAAAAACCTTTCCTTTTATTATTAGAGATAAAAAGGTTGTAAAAAAGCTGTTAGAATGCAAGGACAATATTGTATTTGAAGAAAGAGATGAAGATAACAATCTTGTTGGTATATCGGTTGTAAATGAAAATACCATACTTTTATTATGTGTAGATAAAGAGCAGAGGAATAAGGGTATAGGAAGCCGACTTTTAAAAAAGTCAGAACATTATATTTTAAGCCGAGGCTATGATAAGGTAAATGTTGGGGCTGGATTTGATTATCTTATGCCAGGCGTTCCTGTAAATAAAAAAGTTTTTGATGAAAATCTTGGAAGAGAAAATATATTTATTGCTGTTGATGAAACTGCATATAACTTTTTCAAAAAGAGAGGTTATCATCATTCTTGGGGAGAGGCGAATTGCTTTGATTTAATTCAAGATTTGACCAAATTTAATCAAAATAACATTCGTCTCGGTAAAAATATTAATGGTATTGTTTATGAGTGGGCAAAACTAGAAGATTTAAATAAAGTAGTCGATTGTGTAAATGATGGGCATAGTGAGTTTACAAAATTTTATCAAAATGATAGTTTTTATAGTGAGGATAGTAAGCAAAGAGTATTAATAGCAAAAGATAAAGATTTAGTTGTTGGATGTATTATTATAAATTGTGAAACAGAAGAAAAGGAAATGGGAAGTGCTGGATGCACGACTGTTAGGCATAGTCATAGAAAAAGACATATTGCTTCAAATATGGTTATATTAGGAACGCAGTATTTAAAAGAGAGAGGCTTGAAAAAGTCGTATATAAGTTATACATATTCGGGACTTGATAAGTTGTATGGATATGCTGGATATGAAATTTGTATTTATTATTTTATGGCTGAAAAGGATTTAAACGATTGAAATTGCCATAGTTATATGATAAAATAGGTTATAAGGAGAGACACAATGGTTGTAGAAGTTGGAATGCTACTAGATAAAAGTTTAATATATTATCACGATATGCTTACAAAGAATGGATTAACCTTAACTTTTGCGTGTATTACCCACGATTTGTATTATACTAAGGTAAGTAATTTTGAGGGGTTTAGTGAAAAAGAAATTAAAGATTCCTGTATAAGGCTTAGGCTCTCAGGTGGTGGAATTAATACGCCTCCACTTGGTGACAACGCAAAGCGAAGGGAAGAGGAACAAGAACTTATCAAGCAGGGATATAAAAAGGTTTTTGATACAATTAAGATTGACTTTCAATACAAAAAACCAGAATGGAGGGAATATATACAACTTCAAGATATAAAAGATGTTGGACTTTTAGTTTACTGGGCGAATAACAAATTCAATGATTTACTAGAAGAGGAACAAAGAATTGCGCTTCTTGATGAACTTAATAGTTATGGTTTTAGTTTTAAACATTCTGACCTTGGACTTGATAAACTTAGAACCTTATATTATGGCAAAAATATGTTTAGTAAAAACCAAAATGCATAAAAAAAGCATTGTTAACATTAAACAATGCTTTTTTATATATTAACCTAATATAGCAACTGCTATAGCGCAATAAATAATTAGTGAAATAGCATCAACAATTGTTGTAATAAATGGACTTGCGACAACTGCTGGGTCGAGCTTACATTTTTTTGCAAGGAGTGGAAGGCAAGAGCCAACAGTTTTTGCAATGCAAATAGTTATAAACAGAGCAACTGATACTACTGCAGAGATTTTAAGGGTGTAGTCATAACCAAATAGCAACTTGTCTATAAGTTGTAATTTTGCAAAGCAAGCAAGTGAAAGTATTAAAGCAAGAATTATAGCAACTCTAATTTCTTTCCAAAGTATTTTTAGTATATCTTTCGGTGCAACTTCGTCAAGAGCAAGCGACCTAATTATTGTAACGGATGCCTGACTTCCTGCGTTTCCGCCACTATCCATTAGCATAGGTATGCAGGCAAATAAAAGAGGACTAATGACATTTAAAGTTGTTTCATAGGTGTTGATAATAAGACCAGTAAAGGTTGCGGAAATTAAAAGTATCATAAGCCAAGGAATACGACTTTTAAAAATGCTAAATACGCTTGTCTGAAGATAAGGTTTTGTCATAGGTGTAATACCTGAGATTTTACTAAGGTCTTCGCTTGCCTCTTCCTGCAAAACATCAATCGCATCATCGACAGTTACAATACCATTTATTCTATTTTCACTATCAACAATAGGAATAGCAAGTAGGTCATATTTAGACAATAGATTAGAAACCTCTTCCTTATCAGTGTGAGTATGGGCGGAAATATAGTTTTCTTCCATTATATCTCCAATTTTTTCTTCAAGGCCGTGAAGAATTACATCTTTAAGAGAAACAATCCCAAGAAGCTTCTTTTGGTCGTCTGTTACATAACAGGTATAAATTGTTTCCTTATCAAGTGCCTGCTTTTTGATTTTTTTAAGTGCTTCTTCGCAGGTCATCTTTGCTCTAAGGGTGACAAGTTCGGTCGTCATTATGCTTCCGGCACTATCTTTTGGAAAACCAAGTAATCTATTTACTTCATCTCGTGTTTCTACGCTTGAAACTTTAAGTAGTCTTAAAACAATATTTGATGGCATTTCCTCAATGAGGTCGGCTGTATCATCGGCAAAAAGGTCATTGACAATGAGAGAAAGTTCTCTATCAGTAAAGGACTGAATGAGTAGTTGCTGATTTTTGCTGTCCATTTCAATAAAAACTTCACTTGCAAGGTCTTTTGGAAGAAGTCTAAAGATTATAAGGTCTTTCTCGTCTGAAATATCGTTAAGAAGATTTGCAACATCGACAGGTGCCATTTCTGCTAGTAGTGATTTTAAGTCGGAAAAATTTTTGCCTTCAATGTTGTCGATAATTTTTAATAATTTTTCGTGTCTTGTATCTGCTTCTGCTTTAAGTAAAATTTCATTTAGTACATCTGTTGTTATATTTTCTTCAACATCATTTTCAAGAAGTTCTTCTGATATCTCTTTAAATTCAATATTACTTATATTTTCAGCTAAATACTTTTGTAAATCTGGAGGAAATAAAACAAATACTTCCGCTGAAACTTTTTCTGGAAGTTTTGGCAGAATTTGAATTAGAAGTTCTTTATCTATAAGAGCAAGTTCTTGTGATAAAATAGTAAGATCAGCAGAACTGACCAACTCGGAAAGAGCCTCAAAGTCTTGGTTATTGTATAGGTCTATGATTTGTTTTTTCATTCGCTCCTCCTTAGTTGAATTTCTGCTTAAATATAATAATTTAAAAACTAAAAATAATTTTATTAAACTCTAAGTCATAACAATCTTATTAGTAAGTTTTAATAGTGATTTTATTATAAATCCTATCACATATTATGTCAATATATTTAGAAAGTTCATTTGTTTTTCTTATTTATTTTTAAGAAGAATAAAAGATTTTTTGTTGATTTTTTTAATGTTGACAATGTGGCGTTATGATGTTATAATATTTTTAGAGGTGAATAGATGAAGCTTACACGAAAGAAGGCGGAAGAACTTTTAAACAACGGTGTTCATTGGAAGAAGATGCCTGATGCTAAAATTAAACATTCTATAGCAGTAGCGACTGCTGCGAAAAAGATTGCACAAAGATGTAATCTTGACGGAAAGCACGCATATGTTTTGGGACTTATTCACGATATAGGTTGTCATTATGGTTCTGATCAACATCCTCTTGAAGGGTATATCTATATGAAGTATCTAGGCTATGATGATGAGTATGCTGATATTTGCCTTACTCATAGTTTTCTTGAGGGAGATCCTAATTGTACTGCAGAAGGGTTACTTGTTGAGGGAAATAATGTTAGACCAAACAGAATAGTCCCATACCAAAATGAACCTGACAAAAAATTTGTTTTAGATTTTTTAAAAAATCACAACTACACACCGTATGAGAAAATAATTAATCTTTGCGATTTAATGTGCAGTGATAAGATTGTTGGGCTTGATGCTAGAATGGCTGACCTCACTTCAAGAAAAGGAGTATTTTCTACTACAGAAAGACATATTGCAACTGCAAAGAAATTACAGGAAGAGTTAGAAAGGCAAATGGGCTGTACAATGGATGATTTGTTTGGAAAAGAAATAGCAAAAAATCTTGCAAGCGGAGATACTTATTTTGTGGAACAAAAGCAAGGAAAAAATATAGCGCCCGTAGAAAAGTCTCAAGAAAAGGATGATTCTAGCGACGAAGAGGAAGCGGAAAATTCTTAAGAAATTTAAAATAAATATAAATAGCACTTGATTAAATACTAGTGCTATTTTTTTACTTTTCTTACTTAAAGATGAAATTAAATATGTATTAATTTCTAATATTGTAAAGAAGATTTATTCTTTTTCATTTTCAGCAAGGTTTTCAGTTTCTTTTTTATTTTTGCGTTTTTCAAGTAAAAATGAAAGGATAATCCCAAATTGAATAGGTACGCCTAAACAGTATACTAGCCATATATTTTGCATATTAAGTGAGATAAACTGTAAATGAACGGCCATTAAAAAAGTCCAAATAAAAAACGATGAAGCAATTAAAACTAAATTCTTATTTCCCCAAATTGAGAAGAATATGATAAGTAGAATGAATGAAACTGGAATAGCCCAAATAAATGACATCCAGGCTGAAATATTAGTGCCAAGTCTTATACCTATGTAGACAAGAGTTGCGACAAACCAAACAAATATAACAGATATACAGGTGATTACAATTTTATTTCTTGTGAATTTAGTAAAAAAGTTTTCATTCTTTTTAATATCCTTATCGGCCTTGCTACTTGTAATAACTCTTTTACAAAGTTCATCGAGTGTGACACCAAAAAAATCACTTAACGATATAAGTGTTTCAATGTCAGGTGAGGTATCATCATTTTCCCATTTAGAAATAGTCTTATCAGAATAATTGAGTTTTTCAGCTAGTTCGCTTTGTGTTAACTTCTTTGCTTTTCTTAATGTTGAAATATTTTGTGCAAGAATGCTTTTTTCCTTTTCCATAATGGAGATTTTACCATATTATAAATTACTTGTCAAATAAAACTCTCTTTTTGCGAGAGCGTCTTTTTATTTCTCTCAAAACGCAACTCTCATTTTGAGAGAGAAAATTCTTAGATTCTCTTGAACATAAACAAACTTATTTATAAAATCAAAGTTGTTTCGCAAGTTGCGTGAAAGGAGGCTAATATGAAAAGAGTTTTAGTTGATTCAGGTTGTAGTATTAAGCAGGAAGAAACAAAGAAATATAATATAGAACTAGTGCCATTAAAAATATTGATAGGAGAAACTGAATATCAAGACGGTATAAATTTGCCTATGGATGAATTTTATAGACAACTTATTAACGATAAAATATTCCCAAAGACTTCACTCCCTGATCTAGGTGACCTTGAAGAAAAGGTAAATAAATATATAGAGATAGGCGATGAGGTAATTATTTTAACCATATCATCAGAAATCTCAGGTACTTATAATGCAATCAAGTTACTATTTGGTAATAATGAGAAGGTAAAGGTTATAGATTCAAAGTCTGCAGTAGGAGGAATGAGACTTATTGTTGACGAAATAAATAGATTTAGGGAATTATCTTTAGATGAAATTGAAGATAAGGTCAATAAATTTATTCCACGCATTAAAATTATGGCAATTCCAGAAACTTTAGAGTATCTATTTAGAGGTGGAAGATTATCAAAAAAAGAGTGGATACTTGGAAGTGTTTTAAAGATTAAACCTATAATAGGATTTGTGGACGGAAAGGTAAGAGTTTTATCAAAGAAACTTGGATTAAAACTTGGTATGCAAGCATTAGCAAATGCACTAAAGGAATGTGAATGTGATAAGAATTATGGTATTATAGCATCTTATACTTACGATAGAGCAAATATTGATAAACTTGTAGAAATGACTGATGAACAGTATAAAAAACAAATAAGGGTATATGATAATCTTGACCCAGTAATAGCTGCACATTGGGGGCCAAACGCATTTGGATATATTTTTATTGGTAAAGAATAAAAAAGAGTCTTAAAATAATCTTAATTATTTGTACTAAAATACAGTGCTTTAAAAGATGTCTTACAAAGTTGATGTATCTATAATTTCGCCACTATTTGCAAGGGTTATATTATTTTCACTTGCACTATTGAAAACTGCATCAATGCTATGAATAGCGAAAAACTTTTTCTGTGGATATTTCTTTTCAAGTTGTTTGTATTTGTCTAGACCTAGGTGTGCTTTAGTAGTTGAGAATGAACAGCAACATAGAAATAAGTAGTCGCTTTCTTTTATAAAGTTTCCAAGTTTTTAATGTATGTGGTATCTCCAGAAAAACCGACTTTACTTTGTTTGTCATCGAAAACATAACCTATGTCAAGTAAATTATCGTGCTTAAGTTTGTAAGGAGTGACGATAAAGCCGTCAATTTCAATCTTTTTTGAAAAATCAGCTATTTCAACTATATTAATGAATTGAGTTAAGTCAACAGTCTTTGGATGGCAAACAAGTTTAAATAATTTATGTAAATAATTTGTAAAACCACGAGGAGCAAATATTGTTAGTGTTTTATATTTTTCGGATGGATTATAGAAAACATATTGACAAAGGTATTGCACAAGACCTAGTGTGTGGTCACTATGAGTGTGAGTTATGAATATATATTTTATGTCATTAAGGACAATACTTAGTTTGTTATATAGTTTGGTTGTTCCTTCTCCACAATCGATTAAAATTTCATTGTTAATACAATAACTACTACAGGGTCTATCACTCCAAGCAGTACTACTTCCGATTACTTTAATTTGCATAAATACCTCTGAGAAAATTATAACATAATATAATTATTTTTGTCGAGTTATATCAAAATTTTAATTAAAGGATTAAAAGGTGAAAAAATGAAGATTGCAATTTCAGCAGAAAGCACTATAGATCTTTCAAAAGAAATTTTAAAGGAATACAATATTGAAACATTACCATTTAGCGTAATACTTGGTGATAAAGAATTTTTAGATGGTGAAATTTCATCAAAAGAAATTTTTGATTATGTATCTAAAAATAAAGTACTTCCAAAAACATCTGCTGTTAATGAAAGTCAATATGAAGAGCATTTTAGAAAACTTTTAAAGGTGTACGATGCAGTTATTCATATAAGTCTATCTAGTGAAATTTCTTCTGCTTTCCAAAATGCAAGAAGGGTGGCAGATAGATTTGATAATATCTATGTTATTGACTCTCAATCTCTTTCAACAGGAATCGCACTTCTTGCAATTTATGCCAGGTCGCTTGCTGAACAGGGTGAAAAACCAGAGATTATTTACGATAAAGTGAGGGTGAGAACAGGACGTGTACAAGCAAGTTTTGTTATCGAAAGATTAGATTACCTTTATAAGGGTGGAAGATGTAGCGCTCTTGCCTATTTTGGTGCAAATCTTTTAAATATCCGTCCTCAAATAATAGTTAAAGATGGCAAGATGGGGGCATATAAAAAGTATAGAGGCAATATGCAAAAGGTGGTTTCTTCTTATTGTGAAGACACCTTAAAAGAATTTTCAAATCCAGATTTGTCTGTAGCTTTTGTGACTTACACAACTGCAACTGAGGAAATGGAGAAAATTGCTAAAGAAGCCTTAGAAAAAAGAGGTTTTAAAAAGATTTATGTCACAAGGGCGGGTGGCACAATCTCCAGTCATTGTGGTGAACATACTCTTGGCATACTTTATATAAATGATGGGATGAAGTAAATTATAGATAATAAAAAAAGCGGATTTCTCCGCTTTTTTTATTATCTATCTACAATTTCTATATTTTTAATATCATCAAAATCAATGACTTTATTTGCAAGTTTAAGTCTTTGCATTTCAATTTCTACAATAGCCTTTCCTTGAATCGTTAAATAATGACCCTCTAGATAATATTTTACTTTGATTATGTCATTTTTGTTTAAATTGCTTATAATATTGGATAAACGCATAATTGTTTCTTCGTCGAGGTCGCCCTTGGCTACTTTTTCGTGTTCATACTCTTTCATACGAAGTGCTTTGCTAAGCCCTTTTAGTGCATCATATGGTGCAAATTGTTTAGCCCTATCTTCTCGAGGCATTTTAGTTCTCTCCACTTTTATGCCCCCTATAGTTTTATTTCTTTCAATTTGAGTTGCCTTTTTATCCAAATCCATAGCTTTTAGTATTGAATTTTTGCCATATTTGTCTTGAAGTGCTAGCACACTTTTAACAAGTTTCTTTTCCTTTTCAACCTTTTTGATGTCTGTGAATAAATCATATTGTTCATATCTTGCATCTGTGAGGTTACTAAATTCATAGGTAATTCGCCTTATAGGCATATTTTTGTCTACAATCTTTTCAAATAAAATGTCACCATATTTTTCAATAAAAGAATATAGATTGGTCATTTCTTTCATTCGAGCAAGTCCTTTTACGCTGTCGCGAATTTCGCCATAACCAATATATAATCTCAAATGGTCAGTAACATAGCCCTGTCTAAATAGTTCATAACAGCCAGTTTGTAACATTTCTCTCATAACAAGTTTTGCATCATTAAAATTATAATTGCAAGGAAGTATCTGAGAAGAAGAAAGCGATTTTGAGCCTTTTGGCTTATAGTTTTTGATGTCGCTCATTAAACAACTTTCTCGTCCGTAAGCGTGGTCGATGATAAGTTCTGCATTTATACCAAATTCATCGTAAAGTATATCTTCATTAAGTTTTGTAATATCTTCCATAGTTTGTACTCCAAGTTTTTCAAGCCTTGAAGCAATACCTTTTGATATCTGCCAAAAGTCTGTGATAGGCCGATGTTTCCATAAAGTTTTTTTAAACTTTTCTTCAGTCAGCCAGCCAATCCTGTCGGGACTATGTTTGGCGGTTATGTCTAAGGCGATTTTAGCAAGAAACATATTTGTACCAATTCCAGCGGTAGAGGGAATATGTAATTTTTCTAGAATTTCGCCCATAAGTTTAAGTGCAAATTCCTTTGCCTTTAACCTGTATATTTTAAGATAATCGGTTGCATCTATAATACATTCGTCAATAGAATAAACGTGAATATCGTTTTTATCTATATATTTTAGATAAATTCCATATATTTCCGAGGCATACTCAATGTATTTTCTCATTTGGGGAGGAGCAATTATATAATCTACATTTTTAGGTATTTCAAAAAGGCGACATCTGTTTCCAATTCCAAGAGCCTTCATAGCAGGAGAAACGGCAAGACATATGGTTTTATCTCCACGAGATGTGTCGGCGACTACTAGTTTTGTTGTCATAGCATCAAGCCCGCGCTCGGCACATTCAACTGAGGCAAAAAAAGATTTCATATCTATTACAAAATAAACACGTTCTTTTTCTGCCATAAATACTCCTTTTATAGTTATATAAATTAGATCATAAAATGAGTATAGCATAATTTTTATATTTTAAAAAGTTTTTAAATAAAAAACACCTCGCTAGCGAGATGTTTTTATTTTAACAATTAAGCATTTTCTACAAGTGAAAGAGTTCCATTATTTAATCTGTAAACTTTTACTGTAAGATCTTTGTCGGCAAAATAATTTTCTGCTTTTTCGCTTGAGTTGACAATAAGGTTTGCTTCGGCTGTACTTGGAATGAAACCTTTTGTATTGTTAAGGTCATAGATTGTTACATCAACACCACTTGTTGTTGTGATTGTATTGTTTGTAAAGTTAAGATTTAAATCGTTTGTCTTATAAGAACTATCATAATAGTGATTTGCTCTAACTACTATTGCAGAACCTTCATTTTCCTTAGTTCCAGAAGCCATAACATTTCCAGAAGTGTAAGGATTATAAGAACTTGTTGCGATAATTTCACTATCAGTTACATTGATATCTCCGAGAAGGATATGCATACCAGTAAGACCTTTGATTTTACTTTTTGAAATGTTGAGTTTTGTATAGTTTGATACAAATACTGAAACGTCAGATGTAGAAACAAGGTCAGAATTAGTTGCGCTTATTGTATTACCTTTTCCTGGTTGAGTGTTGTTAGTTCCTATAGTTTGCCATTTAGATTCAACTTTGCAGTTGTCAAGATTTAAGGTACTACCATAAGAAGCAATTACACCTTGACTATCTGATACAACTTCAACGCCTTTAAGGTTTAATTTGCTGTTGTAAACAGATTGTACTGCAGTTGCTACTGCATTTCCACTGCTAGATTTAACAAGTTTACCATTTTCAATAGTAACATCAACAGTCTTTTCGGCTGTTTTTCCGTCAACTCTAACAACAGCTTGTCTAGTTTTGGTATTATCATTGCTTGCATCTAAAGTTAAAGTATGAGTGTTTAAGTCAATACTGCAAGAATTGCCGATATTAAGAACTGAAGAAAGAGAAATGTCTTCTGTTAAACGAATGTGTGAAGATTTATTGTTAAGAGCTTCTGCTAAAGTATCCTCGCTGTCAACTGAAATCCAATTTGGATTATTTCCACAGCCAGCAAGTGTAACAGCAGAGAGAACGCAGAGAATAAAAGCACACATTACAAGAGAAAATTTTTTCATTTTTAAGCCTCCGATTATTTTTTAAGCAAACACTTTTTTGCTTTGATATTAATTTGCGATGTTTTTTTATTTTTATTCATTTATTTTTTAGAAAACAAAAATTTCAAACATTGACAACTTTTTGCTTATATGGTAAAATAAAATTACTGGAGAAAAATTATGAAAATTTACAATACAGATAAAAGAACTCATGGTGTTTACGAATATATTCATTACTTAAATAGAAAGGTGACTGCAAGTAATTTAAAAGAAAAACCAGACGATGATGACAAACTTGCGAGAGTTCTTTTGTTTAACCTTGAACATTATTCACGATATCATCAAGAAAGAGGTCTTATTGTAACTTTATATGTACTCGACCATTATGCTAAGGTTGAGCAAGATAAAGGTGATGTTTTTCAAAGGCCAATAATCAATCTCTCAGCTGTACCAACAAAGGTGAGAAGAAAACTTTATAGTGAATATAGAGAATACAATAATACTATTGAAACTTTGCTAACTGCTGACGATGCAACAATTCAAAAACTCGTAGAAGAGGGTAAAATCATTCTTGAAATTGATGAAGACGAAATTGAGCAGGAAGAAGATAAAAAAGATAATGATGTTAAATCAAAAAAACAAAATGTTGAAAAAAAAGGCAAAAGAATTACTAAAGTAGGCAAAGAGGATGACTGCAATCAATACCTAAATGATGATGAAAGGTATAACTAATATTTATAATTATAGTTTTCTTTTAAGGATATAAATGGATTATAAAAACTATTTCAAAACTATTAAACTTCAAAATGATTTCTATCCACAAACTGCGGATAGGGTTTTTCTTGAAAGTAAATTAGATAGTACATCGGTTCCTTATAAAGAAAGAGTGTCTGGAGCGACCGACTATGTGATTGCTACAGGTGCTAATGTAAATTACGGTGCTAAAGCGGAAAGTGGAAGATATCAGTGTGCAACTTGGCTTAGAAGTTCAACTGCCGACCTGAATTCTTCGTCTAAGCCTGGGAAAAGTAGTGTGTTTATTGTTGATAATAGAGGATATGTTGAATTTGACTTTTCAAATAAAGATGACCTAGGAATAGTTCCTAGTTTTGAATTAGATTTAAAAGCAATAAAAGATAATACTTTTGGTGACTTAAAGACAGAACAGAGAGGAATGTATTATCATACTATAGAATTTGATAAATTTACCTATCCTCAAACGAAAGTTCCTGATAAAACAGCTTTGAAACTGGAGAAGGCTTTTATAACAAGAAATCTTATCAAAACAGGAAAAAGTTATATAGGTTCTCTAAATGAAAAATGTGAATTTGATAGAAATGATGAATTTTACTTTGAAGGCAAAAAATATGTAAGGGTTATTCTTACTAAAGATAAAAAATTTAATGACGGAAGTAGTTATAAAAAAGGCGAAGGCGTTTGGTTTGAAGTTGAAACGGTAAAATTCTTAGTAAGAAACTGGGATGCTCTGCCAAAAGATATTAATCCGCAAGGGAACTCTACGGCAACAGGCCTTAGGTTAAGAAGTGAAGACGCCTTGATAAGCGGAATACCTTTTGATTTTGGGATGACCTCCAATAACTGGAAAAATTCATTAATAAGACTATATTTAAATGGGGAAATGGCAAAAGCTAATTCACTTTTAAATGATAAGGGTAAATTTGGCTTTAATATGACAAAAACCTATGATTTTCGAGGACTTGGTTTCATAGACGAATTATATGATACTAATGATAGGATTAAAACTAAGGATAAATTGGATGAGCAAAAACAAGATGTGAATAATTCAAAGGTAATTAGATTTTCTAATAACGGAATTTCTATAAATAACGATCTTATGACTATTAGCGAACAAATTAGATTTTACATAAATAATGGTCAGCCGATTATGTTACACGGTCCTAGCGGAGTAGGAAAGTCAAGAAGAGTTAAAGAGATTGATGAAAACTGCATTACTCTTGCTCTCAGAAATGGAATTTTACCTGAGGAAATTGTAGGCAAAACTGCTTATAATGACAAATCTGGTGAAGCTAAATGGATTGCTCCAACTTGGTATGACCATTTGTGCAATATTTGCAGAGAAGAACCTAATAAAAAGCACGTTCTTTTTATAGATGAAATTACCAATGTTAGAGCAAGTGAACAAAGTCTTGTATATAATATAGTGTTAAATAGAACTATTGACGGACAAAACGGTGTACTACCAGAGAATTGTGTTGTGGTGGCTGCAGGAAATTCGATAGATGAGTCCTCTGCTGCTTATAGTATGGTTGAACCTTTATATAGAAGATTTTATGCTCATATTGAACTTAATGTAGATGTAAAAGAATTTTTAATGTGGGGAAGCGAAAAACGAGAAGATGGAAAAACAAAAATTCATCCACTTGTGTCTGCTTTTATTGCCAAAGAGGGTGAAGAAGTGTTATACTCAGTGTATAATGAAGATAGTCCATTTGTTCAACACGTTATAGACCCTCGTGGCTGGGAGCAAATCTCAGATATAATCTACGATAACAACGAGGTCGTTAAACTTGAGCTTCTTTCAAATAAAATAGGTCTTTCAATGGCAGGCAAGTTTGTTAAATTTGCTCAGGCTGGTCTTCTTAGTCCTAGACAGTTGCTAACTGGCAACTTTGAGGAAGGAGAACTTCCAAAGGAAGAAAATGAAGTTATTGCACTGATTTTAAGATTAAGACATTGTGATGATAAGAGAGAGGCTAGAAAGTTTATTGAAAAGTATTATGGCGATGAAAAATTAAGTTTTTATGATAGTCTATCCTTCATAAAAGAAGAAAATGAAAGGGAAATAGGAGGTTAATTATGGCAAGACAAAGAGAAGAAAAGCGTAAAAAAAGACACCCACTACTAAAATTTTTATCATTTATATTTATCCTTGCTTTAGGAGTTGCTTGCGGTTGTTGTGTTGGAGTTTATTTAACACGCAATAATGTTTTTGAACTTATTGGTGAAAAAACGATTGAGATTAAAGTCGGCGAGCAGTACGAGGATGAAGGCGTTAAAGTAATTGCTTTTGGTAAAGAGGTTTCAAAAGATAAAATAAAAGTGGAAAGCAATGTTGATAGTTCTACAGCAGGAGAATATCAAATTGTTTATACTGTTAGCAATTTAAGATATTGGGACACTCAAAGAGTGCGCGATGTAAAAGTTGTTGCAAATTCAAGCGGAGATACTGGTAATGGCAACGAACAAGGTGGTGGAGAAGACACTGGCAATACTGGCAACGAAAACCAAGGCGGAGAAAACACTGGAAATGAAAATCAGGGTGGAGGAAACCAAGGAGAGACCCCAGATGTAGAGGTTGTTGAAGGTAACGATATTAAAATTCATTTTCTTGAACTTGGGAAAAATACCGAGGATGGTTTTAGAGGAAGCAAAAATACAGGAGATTGTGTATTCATTCAATGTGGAGATAATGACATTTTGATTGATGCAGGCTCTGCATATGCTTCATCTACTGTAATTATTGATTATCTTGATAAATACATAACTGATAATACTCTTGAATATGTTATTGCAACGCACGCACACGAAGACCATATTTCAGCGTTCAGCAGTACCAAAACAAGAGAAGGTGTATTTGCTCATTATAAAACTGAAACAATTATAGATTTCCCACTAACTAACAGCACAACAAAGGTTTACTCCAATTATGTGGCAGCTAGAGATGCTGAAGTGGAAGAAGGAGCAAAACATTATACAGCACTTGAATGTTATAACAATCAAAATGGTGCTAAGCGAGTTTATGCCCTTACTAAAACTATAGAACTTGAAATACTGTATAATTATTATTATGAAAATAAGACATCTAATGAAAATAACTATTCAGTTTGCGTGATGATTAATCACGGTGGCAATCACTATCTTTTCACAGGCGACCTTGAAGAAGAGGGCGAAGATATGCTAGTAGATTATTATGAAGAGCATCACGGTGGACTTCCACATTGTTCGCTTTTTAAAGCAGGACATCACGGTTCTGGAACTGCAAATGGAAGTAAACTTTTAGAAACAATAACTCCAGATATTGTTTGTATATGTTGCTGTGCTGGAACTAGCGAATATACTGCAGTAAATGATAATCAATTTCCATATCAAGAAGTAATAAATAGAGTTGCTAAATATACAGATAAGGTTTATGTGACAAGTGTTGTAGATATGGAAGATGCAAAAAGAAAGAATATTGTTTCTATGAATGGGGATATAGTAGTTTCATCAAATGGAGAGGATATTACAGTAAAAGGTTCAAACAATGATACGCTTCTTAAAGATACAGAGTGGTTTAAAGAAAGACGAACCTGTCCAGATGAATGGAAGGAAGTTGCTTAAATACTAAAAAATAAAAAATTTAATTAAAAAATAATAAAAAATGCTAAAATTTGATTAATTTTAGCGTTTTTTGTTTAATTATCATTAATATCTGTGATTTTATTATCATTTACAACAAATTCATATAATTTGTTTTTTCCGTTTGAAATGGCAAAACAACTATAAGGGTCAAGCATATAAAAGTAGGAAATTTCTCCCATATATTTTTTTAGAGCAAAAGCATTTAATTTGCGTGAAAGGTTTTTGTCTAAAAAAGATAATCCGCCTTCCCAGTCCTCACATTTTATTGCGCTCATAAATTTGCTGGTTGTAATTTCATTTGGGAAAACTTGATTTTCTGTCATTTTAAATGATTTACTTTTAATTTTTAAGCCTTCCTCATCAACAAAATAATTTTCTTCAATGCTGTCATAATTAAAACATTTTTTGCTCAATGAAAACCCATCCTTAACAATTTTTATTTTATCTGCTGAAAATGTTTTAAGTGTGTTTTTTTGGGGGTTATAAGCAATTAAAACTTCTTGGTTTTCGTTTGAAAAAGAAAGATAATTTATTAGTTTAAAAGAACCGCCCATCATGGTAACCCTTACCTGATTAGCATCAGCCGGAATGTTAAAATCG
>CARXKP010000024.1 GCA_949096025.1 uncultured Eubacteriales bacterium | reverse complement strand
TTAATGCCATTTTCTTTAATAAACTCATTTACTTCTTTCACTATTTCATCATCATTATGAATTTCTCTATTCCACTCTGCGTGTTGCTTTTCAAGTTTAGCATATTTTTCAAGTAAAGCCTCTTCCTCTCTATCATACTTTTCCCAATCAATATCTTTTTCTATTTTCTTCTTGTCTTTATCTTCCATAACCACCTCTCTTTTTAATAATTATATCATAAATAAATGCTTTTATCAATACTTAATAATTTATATTCCTTTAATTTAAAAAAGACCTAAAATAACTTTAAGTCTTTTTATTATTTATTTCTTATTTTTTTGTTCTATTATGTCCAAGCCAAACAACTCCACCAATAAATTCCATTATTCCAGCATTAATAAACATCGCAACAAAGAAAATCCATAAATTATCAGCAAGCAAACTTATAGTATTTAAATAATATTTCCCAACCATTGCTCCCAACGAGGCAACGAGGCCAATACCAGCCATAATAAAACTTAAAAAAAATTCTTGCTTTAAAAACCCTTTTGCATTAAGTTCATAAAGGAGTAATAAAATTCCTATATAAATAAAAAACATTCCAAACAGCAAAAAGAACATATTTTCACTGCTGTTAATGATATTGGAGGGGTTTTGCGGGTCGTATTTAATTATTACTTTATCTCCCTTGCCCGTTGCAGCAAGCCCAGATGTATTTAAATCTCCTTTTACCTTATATGTTACACCATCAACTATGTACTCATAAATTGGATACCATTTACTAGTAGCATCTTGCTCCATATCAACAACAACAGCTTCTATAGTTTTGTAATAAGAGTGCCCAACTTCCTGAGATATATAATATCCAACCGACGCAAATCCACCACCCCAAATAAAAATATAAACCAAAATAAGCACAATCAAATTTTTAATCTTTTCTTTTTTAGGTTTTTTTAGAGCAGTCTGAAAAGGAGCCCCACCAAGTGGAGCTTTAGGCTTTTGTGGAAAAGCGAACTCAAGTGATAGCATAAAAATTAATACACTTGAAAAAAGAACTCCAATCAAACCAAAACAAAATCCTAAACTTACTTTAATAATATTATAGTTACCAAAACCATAAATACTAGCAATAATAAACATTGTAATATTGGCTAAAAAAAGTACTGTTCCCAACATTAATACAAACACTGTTCTTACTGAAATTTTTTCTTTTAAATTATATTGAATATTATAAAAATAATTTTTTAAATTCATTTATTTCCCTTTATTTTGTGAAAAAATAATAAAAATCATTTGCAAAATAACCTTACAAAGCCTTTAATTTGCTTTATTCTTTATTGTCAAGCGTATCAATTTTTTCTTCTAGTTCTTTCGCCTCAATATTATCATTCCCCACATTTTCAATATAGTTTTGATTTTTGTTTTGTTTTTTCTCTTCTAGTTTCCAAAGAGTAAAACCGTAGGTGTCATTAATTAAGAACACACAAAAACTTATAACAGTTGGAAGGTAACCTATTCCACTATCAACTACAACCAAACTCCATAAAACTATTAACACTATATCATTAAGCATAAAACCGAGAGCATAATAAGAGCATCGTCTAAACATCAAATAAGCAGCAACCGCAGATGTGATGAGCGAAATTGTACTAATTATTAGTTGGTTTGTATTTAAAGCTCTTAAAAGGAAATAAAAACCAACCGTTGCAATAGCAGTACCAATGGCAAGATATAGATATTCTATACCGTGTATTTTATTAATCTTTACAGTACTTGAATTATCCTTGTTTCTATTTTTAAGCCAAGAGATAATAGTAATTATATCTAGTGGTGTCATAAGTGCAAGATATATTATAGCCTCACCATAATATTTTTGATAAAAAGATACGATTATATAAAATACACCATAAATCATATTTAAAAACGGCGCACTCACCAGCCCCTTCGCAGTAAAAAGTACACCAGTTATGCCAACAAGAGAGCCAATAAAAGATAAAACATTCTTTTCCTTTCCAACAACAAAACAAACAGTAATTGCTATAATACTGCCTACTAAAAACAATAATTCATATAATTTCCAGTTTTTTAATTGTTTTTTAATCCAATTCATAGTAAAAATTATAAATTATATTATTATAATTGTCAATGCAATAATGAATAAAACTATTTATTTATAAAAGATATTCTCTATCATTTGTTAAAATAAAAAATGCTTAAAAAAGTAAAAATTGCC
This sequence comes from uncultured Eubacteriales bacterium, assembly GCA_949096025.1. GTDB lineage: Bacteria > Bacillota > Clostridia > Christensenellales > UBA1242 > Caccovivens. The sequence goes on along the minus strand of CARXKP010000024.1, from coordinate 13,861 downwards.
TTAAATATAACCTAAAATACAAAAAAACAGTCATTTTTGACTGTTTTTTCTTTATTTTTTAACAAATATTTTAATCAATGTCATTTTCAGCAGGATTTTCTCTGTCTTGAAACTTCATATAAAACAGCGGTTGTTGCACAGGCAACATTCAGGCTATCAATTCCCTCTCGCATTTCAATTCTTGCCAAAACATCGGCTTTTTCATTATAAAATTTTGATAGACCGTTCGCCTCATTTCCTACAAGTAAAAGCGTTGGCTTTTTAAAGTCGCAATCTTCTATTTTTATATCAGTTTGAAGCGACGTTCCTACAACTTGAAAATCTTTATACTTTTCTTTTAAAAAGGCAACTTCTCTTTCGTATTCTTCATTTGAAGAAAGAAACCTAAAAGGGACTTTAAAGAATGAGCCCATAGTAGAAGTTATAACACTTGCGTCGTATATATCAACTGCGTGACCAGTAAAGAAAATCTCTTCAACATTAAGAGCGTCACAACTTCTTATAATACTTCCAAAATTCCCCTTTTTAGAAGGTCTATCAAGTAGAACTATTAGCGGACAATCTGACCGTTGCACATTTGTGCTTTCTTTCATCTTGATAATAGCAAGCAGTTCGCTTGTTTCATCTTTATCACTTAATTTATTCATAAGGTCGGCTGTTAAGCAATAATTAAATTCTGCCTCTTTGAGTATTCCCTTAGCCCAATTTGAAAGAGAAAAAAAATCAGAATAAATAAAAGCATATATTTGCCAGTCATTCGCTAAAGCATCCTTTATATTTTGAACACCTTCTACAAAAAACTTTTTCTCGCTATGTCTTTTAGTTCTATTTTCTTTTAATGCAACGATCTCTTGAAATGTTGCATTTTCTTTCCCTATATTTATAGTTTTCATTTTTTAACCTTTTAATTATTCTTCAACGATTGTTTAAGTTTTTCTATCGCTCTTCCTCGATGTGAAACTGAATTTTTATCTTCGCTTGAGGCAAGTCCAAAAGATTTATTTATTTCGGTTGAATAGAAAATGCAGTCAAAACAAAAATCTCTATTTCCTACTTCCTCTTTGGATATTTCTCCAAAAGTTTTTCCCTCAAAAACCTCATAGCTTTCATCTTCTTCCATTTTTACAATAACGCATTCAAAATAAGCAGTTCTATCAGTCTTGTCTTTAAGTTCATCAAGAACCTTTTTTCTATTTGCTTCGTCATTACCGTGACCACCAGCATATCTTGCACTGTAAATCCCAGGTCTTCCATCAAGAGCATTTACGCAAAGTCCGCTATCATCTGCAATAACCGAAGCCTTAATTCCCTTTTCTTTAAGATATTTTGTAACTGTTCTTGCTTTTATTAGTGAGTTTGCCAAAAAAGTATCGCCATCCTCAACAATATCATCATAAAAACCAACATCATTAAGAGTCAGAATTTCATAACCCTCAAACATCTCTTTAAATTCTTTAATCTTGCCTTTGTTATTTGAAGCAAGCACAAATCTTCCTTTATATTCTTTCATAATTTCTCATTACCTTTTACATAAAATTATACAACAATACTAGATAATTTCAAAATAAAAACTAAAGTTCAATTATTTTTGTTGCAACATTTTCAACGAAAGTCTTGTCGTGTTCAACAAAAAGCATTGTGATGTCTGACTTTTGAACAAGTTCCTCAATTTGCCTGCGAGATATAACATCAATAAAATTTAAAGGTTCGTCCCATATATAGATATTACACTCCTCGCACAGACTTTTAGCAATCAAAACCTTTTTCTTCTGTCCTGAACTCATTGCTTCCATATTCTTATCAAATTCGTCACGAGTAAAACCAAGTTTGATAAGCATAGTAAAAAATTTATATTCGTCTTTAAAGTTCTCTTTTGCAAAATTAACAATGTTACCCTTTAAAAAGTCAAAATTTTGACTGATGTATGAAATTTTTAAATTGCAATATTTGTAGATTTCTCCGCTTGACACCTCTTTTTCGCCAATAAGTACTTTAAATAAAGTAGATTTTCCGCAACCGTTTTTTCCAAAAACAGCAATTTTATCTCCTTTAGAAACAGAAAATGACAAATCTTTAAAAACTTCTTTTGCCCCATAATAAAAAGATATATTTTTAACTTGCAAGAGATTATCTTTGCTAGAATTTTTAAAATTCAAAAATATTTCATCATTATGTTCTATATTTTTAAGTAATTTTGATTTTTCCTCAATAGCTCTCTCTATTCGCCCTTCTAAGACCTTACTCTTTTTCATCATTCTTGCCGACTGGTGTCCTACATAACCCTTATCAAGTTTAACCCCCGAGTTTCTAGTGTGATTTTTAGTTTTTTCCACTCTATCCGCCCAAACTTTAACCTCTTTTGCACTTTCTTGAAGTCTTGTAATATCCTTTTTGATTTTTTCATTTTGAAAAAGTTCAAATTCATCACTTCTATTTTTATTTTCCTGCCAAGATGAAAAGTTGCCTTTTTGCACTTCAATATCACTTTTATTAATTGAAATAATATGGTCTACACAACCATCAATAAAACTTCTATCGTGCGAAACGATAATATATCCATTTCTTTGTTTACTTAAAAACTCACTTACCTGCTCTCTACCATATAAATCTAAATGATTTGTGGGTTCGTCAATTAGCAAAAATACATCTTCTTTTGCGAATAACAAAGCAAGCAAAAATTTAGTTTGCTGACCATTTGACAAATTACAAAAAGGTTTATATAAATCTTCCACATTAAAATCTAATTCATTTAATTTCTTTTCGACCTGCCACTGCTGACAATCTGGACATATCTCCTCTATTAGTTCGATGCCATACATTTCTGGAGAATTAACTTTGCAAGGGAAATAAACTAAATTTTTATTTCCTGTTATACTACCTCTATCGTCAAGTTCTCCAAGCAACAATTTTAGTAATGTAGTTTTTCCTCTTCCATTTCTTCCAATTAGACCAATCTTCCAATTACTATCAAAACTAAAACTTACATTATCAAAAACATTTTCTCCCCTGCCATCATAGGCAAAAGTCAATTTATTTATCTTTATTTGAGCCATACTCCCTCCTTTTTACACAAAAAAAGTCGCAAGGAAAATTTCCTTACGACCCTAGTTTAAACTAAAAATTTAAAGTCCTAAATGATAAAACTTTCCCTTTGACGTGGCAAAAAAGAAAGTCTTATTACTTTTATTTGCCACCTATTAAAAATTGTAAGATGTAATTATTCTCATTGGACTTTAACTCCTTTTTCTTTATTAAAATAGCACTAATTTTTGTTAATGTCAATACAAATTTTTAAAAAAGGGAGACCCCTATTTTAAATCAACTCAGTATCATCAAAGTTGATGATGTTTTCTTTATCCGAATAGTCAAGTGGAGAGCAAACCCTCTCAGGATATCTACCAAGTGAATTGTTTTTTATTGAAGTTATTTTTATAACTTCACCTTCCTTTTCTCCTGTTCCTATAAGAGCAATATTTACTGGAACTTTATTATGAAGAAGTCCACTAAAAAATTCTTCAAGCTCTTTAGCAAATGACTTAACCTGTTCAAGAGCAAAATTTTGATTGCTAATTTTGCCATATTGTTCACCACTAAAATCGAGATTTCCGCCACCGACAAAGGAGTTTTGAATTTTCTTAGCATCGCTTTGGTTTATTCCCCATACGCCTGCATTTACTTGTTCAGCAAAATTAAGGATTAAAACATCTGGTCTAGTATCAAGAAGCATCTCTTCAAATTGTTTAACACTAAACTCAGAAACGCGTCTTAATCTATGGGTAACTGTAGTCTGCTCAATCTGCTTTAAAACCTCTTCGCTCATTCCGCTTCTTTCGGCAACAGTTTTCCAGTCAATTTCTTCAGCCCCCTCAAAATCACCATTATAAACAAAGCCGACTTCAGACATATTATTAATTCTTATTGGATAAGGACGAAAAACGCAATATTTTTTGATATTCTTTGAATAATCTGTTGCGTGAATATCCTTGACAGCCTAACTTGGTCCACAATCTCTTGAAGTAGTATGAGGAAAGTTTGGTCCATTTAAACTAAGGGCATCCCCTTGCGAGCATTCAACTAAAATATTTTCATTTCCCCTAAAACCGCCTAGTCCATTATATACACAAGGGAAAAAGGTTTTTGAATTTATTATCTTTATTTTTCCTTGCCTTTCAAGTTCTCTTAGCCTTTCATCATTGCCTGCGATATGTTTTTCATCACGCATTATTTTGCCAACAAGCGCTGCACCCGAACCTTTAAATGTGCTACCAGTCCTAAGTGACTTTCTTTCCATTTCCTTATCACTATCAAGTACTACTGCAGCTCTATCACAAATATATATTTTACGCTCGCCAATTAAATCTTTATATTTTTCAAGTTCTTCGCTTAAAACATCAACATCAATTCCTGCACTCTCGCCTATAACAAGATATGGAATATTAGGATTTACAACGCCTAGTGGAAGATGTCTTGTAACAACCTTTCTTCCGTCATCAAATACAAAAGTATGTCCTGCATTAGGAGTATTATTATTTACGCAAATTTTAATATTGAACTTTGGGTTTCTTGCAAAAGTGCCACAAAATTTACCCTTGCCACAAGAGCCCCACATTCCATCATATACTATATGTATTTTACCACTATATGCCATATATTAATTTTACCATATTTAAGTTATTTTTGTCAATATGAAAAATAAGAGGGATAATCCCCTCTTATTCATTACTTTTTTCTTCTTTTTCGCCTTTATCCCGCCTTCGTTTAAATAAATGTCTTTTATTTTTATCTTTATCAAGTGGCTTCTGCCTATTTACAAACTTATCAATAAGCATTGCACTTGGAATATCTCCGCAGACATTCATCATTGTTGCAGGAGCATCCACAATCCAGCCTATTGTTGCAATCATTGCAAAAGCACTTGCTGGAAAACCATACAAAGATACTATCAGCATTTCTCCAATAAGACCGCCACCAGGAATTCCAGACATAACAACACCGCTAAGCACAGCAATAAGAATAGCAATTAAATATGTAGAAAAACTTACCGTGCTCATATTAAAGACATTAAACAGAAAGAATATCTTTATAATAGATGCTATTGATGAGCCCTCCATATGTATGGTACTAGCAAGAGGAAGGGAAACTTGAGAAACATTTTTGTCTATTCCCATTTTATCAGCAACTTCAACATTTGTCGGAAATGAAGCAAGTGAAGATTGAGTTGCAAGAGAGGTTACAAATGATGGGAATATATTTCTATAGAACTTCTTTACTCCCTTAAATCCGCCAGCAATAAAGGCGTAAAGAGTATAAAAGACTAGGAAATAAATTACGGATAATACAATATAAATTAGAAATGCTTTAAGATAACTTGTTACTATTTCACTGCCAAAAGATTTTACAAGAGAGGCAAAATAAGCACAAACACCGATAGGAGCATAATACATTATTATCTTAATAAATTTTAAAAGTGCGTTTGAAATAGTCAAGAAAACATCGCCAACTTTATTCTCTTTATCTACCATTCGCAAGCAAATACCAAATATTATTGCAAAAATGATAAGCGCTAGCATATGCGATTTTGATAAAAGATGATAAAAGTCTGGAACAGTTATTGCATTACTTATAGCCTGCAAAAAACCAACTGGTTCCTGCGGGGTTTCCTCACCTGGAACTATATTTGATGTTGGTTTTACAATTACCACTCCAAGTACTGCTAGAATGGAACTAATCAAACTTGTAACAACAAAAACAATTATTGTTGTGACAAGTATTTTTGTTAGTTTCACCTTTTTATTCATTCGTGCGATACTGCTTGTAATTGTAAAAAATACAAGCGGAACTACCAAAGTAAACATTAAGTTAACAAATATATCCCCAAGTGGAGCTATATTTGAAACAAATCCATCTGACGCAAATAAACCGATTATAGTTCCAATAATAAGTGCTAAAAGCATACAGATGAAAAATCCATACTTTTTCAAAACTTTCATTTCTATCTCCCTAGATCTTTTATGAGAGATATATAAAAATTGTGAAAAAAAGTGGTTTTAACTTACCACTTTTCTATAAAAACATAATTATTGCAATTATTAAGCCTGCAATACATACAACACTATAAATAATTGAAGTAATGCCCATTCTTTGTGACTTTTTTCTTTTTTCCTCGTCTTTTTTAATTCTGTCATATTTAACGCTAATTTTATTCCAAAAAAGGAAAAAGTTGATTATTGCACTAATTGCTTTCATAAAACACCTACTTGTAGTATATTTACATCACAATTATCACTTTTATACAACCATCTTTATTTAATATTTGAAATATCTATTATTTCTCCCTTTTCCCTTTCTTCTTTTAAAAATGATGAGGTCTTTCTATAGATGTCCTCTGGACTATGAAACTCACAGTTTTGATAACCGTCTTTGTTCACTAGATAAGAGATATGCTTCCCTCCTCTTAAATCGTGTAAATCGTTGGCAATAATATAATCCATATCATTTTTAATGCAAAGTTTTTGAGCAACTTCTATAAGATGATCCCTTGTTACATTTTCAAGTAGTTTAAATCCAACAAGTTTACTCTTTGGAAACCACTCTTTTAAATGAGATATAAGTTTTGTAGTAAGACCAAGTTTAACAGTTAAATTTTGTTCATAACTGCTAATTTTTGTATCATCATTCACCTTGCATTGTGGATTTGTAAGAGTTTTCAAAATTGTTTCAACCGACATATCCTTTTGAAGATTGTCAAAAATTTCTTGAGCCATATCTTCCATTTTAAAAGAAAATGCTGGCTTATAATCGCCAACTGCTGCGGCGTGAATCACAAGGTCAATATTTTCCTCTTTAGAAACTTTTTCAAGGGCATTATACATATCATTTGTAGTTTCAATTTGAATAGTATGGAGTTTAGATTTATCTTTCAAACCATATTTTTCATATAATCCACCACGCGCTACCGAACGTGTGCAGATTAAAAACACCTCGCATCCCTCTCTAAGATAGTTTTTGCTGAGTTCTACCCCAAGTCTTCCAGTACTCATATTGGTAATCTTCATAACCTCGTCAATATATTCATTTGTTGGTCCTGCTGTTATTAATACTTTTTTCATAATTATTTCCTCCTAATTTTATTACTAAATTATTTAAGTGCATTTAAATTATTTTCTCTAAATCTATTATTTGCAAATTTTTAGGTGTATGCTTATATTCATCACTTCTATAAAACCAGGTCTTAGGTTCTATTAGAAATTGCCCATATATTAAACAAGGCTTATCTTCTACTAAAACTATATTATTTGATTTATTTTCTTTTGTAGGCAGTAAATTAACCTCTTTTTCATATCTACTTAATGCTCCAAAGATATAACTACCGCCCTCTGCATAAACTTTGTCATTATAACTTGCCTTTGAATTTACAACAAAACTATAAATTTTATCGTTGTGATTATGTAAGGCAATCGATTCTTCCATAAAGACATCTAAATTATTATTTGCTGACGGCACTAAAAAACCAAATAATTTATTATTGATGGTTTTATCTCTTGCTAGATAATACCCAACTCTATAATACTCGGCACAATTTAAAACAATAATTTTTCTTCCCTTGATAGTAAAAGTATGATTTTTTAAATGTGACCTTTTAAATTCACTAAAACTGATATTCTCTTGAGTTCTAATACTAGGCTCAACTCCACTGAGATAACATTTTGAAAGAGTTATTTTGGTTTGATTATAAAATATAATCATCATATTTTTTCCCTCGTCGTAAACACTTCCAAAAACCATCAATTTGTTTTGCGATAATTTTAGCAGTTTTTCTTCATATCTTAGCGAATAAGACATTTCTGGGAAAACCACAATATCAGGAGTTTTTTCTTCAATGAAAGCAATAATGTAATCCATTTGTTTAAAATAACTCTCTTCTTCTATTAAGAACTCCTTTTTATCATCACAAGCGAGTTTCAGTTTCATTTGACAACATAACACATCTATATAATCTTTCTGCACACTTTCTCCTCTTTTAGTAATATACTTGCATTTTATCAGAATTTGATATATAATGCAAATAGTTAAATATTATGCTAGACATAACAAAAACTTATATCTTGGAGAGGTGAAAATGAAAGGAACTATTGATAACTATAAGATATTTGAAAGTGTTGCAAGAAATGAAAGCATTTCAAGGGCAAGTGAAGAGTTATTTATTACCCAACCTGCCGTATCTCAAGCGATAAAAAGGCTTGAAGATGTTTTTGGTGCAAGTTTATTTAACAGAACAAAATATGGCGTTCGACTTACGACAGAAGGTGAAATTTTATATAAAAATATCAAACAAGGTCTTGATTTTATTGAAAATGGAGAAAGGCTTTTTTCAGCCTTTAAAAATGTTGATGTAGGGACAATACGAATTGGGGCTTCCGCCACCCTAACCCAACATATTTTAATACCCTATCTAAAAATATTTCATAAAAGATATCCTAAAATTGAAATAGAAATCGTAAATCACCTTTCTTCTAATCTTGTAAATATGCTTAAAAGTGGACTGCTAGACCTGCTTATTTTAAACTTGCCTATGAAAGAGGATGAGGAACTTGAAGTCACCCCTTTTACAAATGTTCAAGAAATTATTTGTGCTTCACCTGATTATATGGATCGTACTAAATTTTATAATCAAAATGAATTAAAAAAATATGATTTAATTACTCAGAAATTACCATCAAATACTCGAACTTTTATTGACGAATTTTTTAAAAGTAAAAAAATCAGCCTCTTCCCTAAAATAGAGGTAGTAAGTTTTAATGTTGTTTGCCAACTCACCAAGATTGGCTTTGGATACTCAATGTTAACAAAAGAGTTTGTTGAAGATGACCTTAACAATGGCAATCTTGTAAAACTTAACACCGACATTGAATTCCCTCTTCGCGAAATTGGACTTGCTGCACTCAAAAAAAATAGCCTGTCTTTCGCAACAAGAAAACTTATCGATATTGTTTTAAATAAAGATTAAAAAAGAACTCTAATTAGAGTTCTTTTTTAATTTATATCATCTTTACTTTTAATACAATTCCTGCCAAAGTTGCGTTCTATTATATGCCAAGCATAGTCTGCCATATTCTCATCTCTAGAAGAGGTCGCACACAACTCTTTTATAAATATTGGTTTAATATTATTATCAAAAAGGTTAAAGGCAATATTAAGAACGCAAGCATCTAAGTCAGTTCCGCAAAGATAAATTTCTTCTATGTCTTTCTCCTTAAATTTGCAAATCTCTTCAAAAGGCAAACCGTAGGAATACTTTTCAATCATCTCTGCTTCTCCGTCAACTACAAATCTTTGACTTTCCTCATCGGTAAGAGCATTCCAGTTTAAAAATTTAACAAAAGGACTATCCTCTTTATTTTTATATTTGGTAAATATAACTTTATCAAATCTCTTTTTTTTCAAAAATTTATTTATATCATTAACCAAATGTTCATTATTCTTATTAATAAATCCCTTTTGCATATCAATTACTAAAATTATTTTCATTTTATACCACCCATTTTAATAAAGAAATCTTGATAGATATTATGTCTTTTTAAATCCATTACAAACCTTATTTTTCTTTCACCTTCCACAATTTTATAGGATGTATCATCTAAAATTTCTGGCACAGGCACATCTTTAACTGTAAACCAACTTGGATTTAATAGGTAAGCAATCGCCGATAAATCCCAAAGAGTTTTACTTTGACCAATTTTGTCAAGTTCAGTCTTTTCAAATCTTTTTTTACAGTTTGCAAAAATTTGACAGAGATAATCCCCTATTTCTCCCTTCCCTTTTAAATAATGTTCTATTTCATATATGGTCGTTGCTAAATTTGACGCAACATTTCTGCAAGGAATTACAACAATTTCTGCTCCACTCTTGAACACTTCTCGCACCCCTTCAACATCTTGTCTGAAATTAAATTCATCATTAAGAGGGCTTAAAAAACTATTTCCGCCAAGCCAAATTATATCAACCTTTTTCGCTATCTCCGGTGCTTTATGTAGAGCCAACGCGACATTTGTAATTGCTCCGATTGCAACAATGGTGGTATGTTCATTTGTCAATGCGAGTTCCATTATCTTTTCACTTGCAGGATTCAACTTTTTGCTTTCATAAAAATATTTTGTTGCTCCCCTATACACTATATCCTTTTGCTCACTCATTTGAAGTTTATCAAGTACAAGACAAGCGGTGTTATATGAAAGTTCAGTTCCCTCTTCTGTGGTAGAAGCAGATGAATATCCACTCTTTGAAAAAGGAGCGATTGTTATTGCCTGCAAATTGACATTTTCAAGCGATTTCATTAAATAACAAAGTGCAAACTGGTCATCAATTTCATTACTTATATCGGTATCTAAAATTACATTTCTTTTTTGCATTTACATATCTCCTCATATAAATTATTCCAACTAGATACAACTTTTAAATTGTGTTTGTCCTTATAATTATATCTAGTTCTCATTACAAAGCACTTTACTCCCTGCTCTGTCATTTTCTCACATTGACCTATTCTATCATCAATCATTATGTCGATATTATTTTCTTTACATTCTTTTGTCTTATCAGGTTTTTCCGACAAAATAAGTTTTGTATAGTTGATTTTGTGTTTTTTTAGCCAATTTTCTGTCGTTTCCCTTGGAGACTTATAGTCTGGATATGCTCTATGAGAAATTAAATAAATTTCATCACCCTCTCCGAGCAATCTGTCAAGCACCTTCTTGCAATTCCTTCTTGCTGACATTTGTTTAGCCATATTTTCCATATTGTCAGCTAAAAAAGCTTTCCATTCTTCTTGAGTCCAATCAAACATTCCATCTAAAATTCTACGAGCATTTTTATTTATAATTCCAGCATTTCTTTTATTCTTATCTTCTTTTATCATCTCTTTTAAAAGATAATCATCAAAATCCGTTATAACATTGTCTATATCTACACCAATTTTCATTTTTTCTCCTTTTACCTAACCGATATCTTTTTCAAGTTGTACTCCTTGATAAAGTACCACTATATTTCCATCAATTTCTTTATCAAAATAAAGGCATAACTCTCGTCCGTCATAAGCAGGCACTATTTGCTGGGGCATTTCAACTACAGAATATTTAAAGACAATCTCTCCATTAACCATTGTTGCCCCTAGATTTTCAACACGTAAGAAACTTTTACAAACCATATCGTTACCATTTAAAATAATGTGAAAATCACTTGGATAAAAAGTTTTATCTTTTTTAACATTATACATTTCAACATCTACAGGGATATAAGAATAACTTTTATCATTGCTAGTATCAGCAATAGATTTTGCCTCTCTATATGTAATTAAAGCAGAATTTTTATCTCCACAACCAACAAAAAAAGAAGAAACAAACGCAAAGCAAAAAAGTAAACTTAATAAACAAAATACTTTTTTAACAAAATATCCTCTTCTCTCCTCAGCACTTTTACCAATCATAAATTTCCTCTTTTAAATGATAACATAAAAATTGTAATTAATCAATTTATCAATTATAATTTCAAAAATTTTTATAATGAACTTAACAAAACATACGGAAATATATTTTATTTTAATAAAAGACAATAAAACTCTTGCAAATTTTTAAAAAATATAATAAAATAGTATTCGTTCAATAGTAGTATTCTATAATAGCACTATGAATATGCGGATATGGCGGAATGGCAGACGCGCTGGATTTAGGTTCCAGTCCGAAAGGGTGCAGGTTCAACTCCTGTTATCCGCACCAAGACAGACAGAGATTGAACCCGAACTATATATTCGTAAACGGGTATGCGGGTTTTATCGCTGAAAGGTAAGGAAAAAGCACAAGGTTAAAATGCCTTGTGCTTTTTCTATTGCCCACCCAAGAGAACCCACCCAGTGAGCCGCTAAAACGGACTTTCGCTGTCATCATCAAGCGGTATTAAGGTTATAGCCGCCTTTTCTTGTAACTTGCCCGTATGCTTATTTACGGGCGTTTCTTTACTTATGTCAAAGTTATATACAGCCGTAATACGCCGTAGGAACGCCGCCCACGTTTCAGGCTCGTTTTGTTGTATGTTGGTATATTGCTCTTTTAGCGATATATTAGAAACTATATACACCGTTTCGTAGCAAGCAACGCGGTTAAAGTGTCGTCCGCGTATTCGTATCGGTTGCCCGTCTAAATAGTCAAGTATTTCCGAGATTTTGAACGAACTGCGGAACTCGTCAAGAAATAATACTTTTTCGCCGTTGTAATCGTCTATCCAACCGAACTCGTAATTTGTTGTTCTGTACACGTCGTCGTAGCCGTACTTGTTGAAAACGTAACTTGTCTTTCCGCAACCCGCCGAGCCGTATATATAATAAACTTGCATTTTTCGAAATTGCCGTTTGTACTTGTTTTCTAAATATGCTTGTCTGTATTCTTTCGCCCATTTCATAACCCGTATAAAGCGGTTGCCGTGCTTTTTCGATAGGTCGTAAAAGCTCACGTCGTTTTCTATATCGCGCATTATATCGGTTAAATCGGTGCGTTCGCCGTCCTCTATAAACTCGCCATATTCATAGTATGTAGGACTTATTCTTGTTTCCTCGTCCATACAGTATAGTCGGGCTTGCGTTCGTTTGGCTCTACGTTGTTCTATATGTGCGTCAACGCCTATCGTCTTTTTAGATAGGCACTTTTTAATAGTGGTAAACCATTTCGGTTGTGTAAACTCAAAATACCCTTGATAGTGTTCCGTTCCCGTTTCGGGAGCGCGTTCACGCTGGAATACTACATACCGCAAATCAGATACTGTTTTCAGATACTCTAAAAATTCTTGTTCGGTTTGTACTGGGTTATTTACGGTAAAGCACCAGTCGCGGGCTTGCTTGTTCTTTTTCGGCTGTCCGTTCGTTTCGTCCATAACCGATAAATCTATTTTAATCTTGTTGTTTTCGTCCATATTCAAAACTCCCTTATGTAATAAAATTGCCGCCAAATACGTTACACTATGACATAGTGGCGTGGTAATACTATACGCCACACGCGGGCGGCAAGCCGCCCGCGCCTATTGCCGTTTTGTTTGCGTTTGCAAAGTAATCGCTTAATTGCTTTTCGTTGCGCTTTATCATTATTTCCGATATGCGGTGCATAACGCTTTCTTGCGCTTCCGTCATACCGTTTTTGTTTATTTCCGACACCTTGACATACAAGGGTACGTTTATCATAGGCGAGCCGTCCTTTTGGCGTAAAGCGATATACGCAACGACTTGATACAATTCTTTTTCCATAAATCACACCCCCAAATATTTGTGTAAATGCTTGTACACCGTTTTCATTTGTTGCGATATTGCCGACCTGCAAACGCCTTGTTCTTTCGCAATAGCGGTATAAGTCTTTCCAAGAAAAAATACATTGTAAATAAGTTCTTGTCTTTTAGGCGTAAGCATAGATATTGCTTTTCTTATGCTTGCGATATTCTCTTTTCGTATGTAACCGTCTAACGGGCTTTCCGTGAGCTTGTCCTCAAAGTCTATTCCCATATCGGTAAAGTAGTAAAGCGAGGTATGCCGCCTTGTTTCTTTCCAATGGTTGCGTTTTTCTTGTTGAGTAATTTCAATGTGTACGGCGTGAAGTTCGTCCGATACCTCAACCGTGCTTGTTGTGCCGTCTGCGAATTTATATTTTATTGTCTGCATAAAAACCTCCACCTATAAGCACGAAAACGGCGTAGTGGCAAGGTTTTTTGAGAAAATAAAAAAAGCCCGACAAACTTTCAGACTTATTCAGCCTTGAAAATCTGTCGGGTTTTACTCTTTCATAGAGAGCCTTAACACCTTTAACAAATGCCAGCCGTAAACGTGCGTGCG
>CARXKP010000023.1:3904-16847 GCA_949096025.1 uncultured Eubacteriales bacterium | reverse complement strand
TTCTCCTTTGCCTCCAACAGCAAGAATGGATTTTGCTCAATCACGGAATACCGATATTATTAGAATGGCAAAAAAGTTTAAATTTATAAGTCAACATATTGACTTTTGTTAAAAAACATTCTAAACTAATTACGGAGTAACGTAATGACTAATATTAATTCCTGTTGCATTGTCCTTTGCAACAAAAACAATCAATCAGTAAAAATAAAGACAAACTTAATTAACCTACTAAATAGATTAATTAAAGAAGTAAACGTAGTAAATTTTTATTTTTATGATATTTATGAATGCGAAGATTGGCTTCTTACAGAGCTTTCTAAACTTAAAACTTTTTATCCTAAAATAAAATTTCTAAATAATAAGACGGATGATAATTTTCAATTAAGTAAACATAGATCACCCCTTTTAAATACTCCAAGTTTTAAAAATTTTGAGGATATTTGTTTAGAGCATTATAAAAATTATACAAATATTAATCTTAAATATTGTCAAATCATAAATCAAAGTCAATATGTAATTTTTATTGATTTTGATTGGAATTGCCCTTTAACAAACTCTTATCTTTTTGCTTGTGAAAAAGAAAACTGTAATATTTTTAGATTTTAAAAAAGCATAGGTAAAAAACCTATGCTTTTTTAATTTACTTGATGAAATAATTTGTAAAAGAAGCAAATCCTAAATATAAACTTTTTGCATTTTAAACTTTAGAAATCCTAGAAAGGAAAATTTTAAGTTTTCTTTTTATGTTTTTTAATTAAAAACATCATTAAATAGACAATTAAAGATAAAGAAATTAAAATCAAACCTATTATCAAATAGTCCAATAAAAAGTGTGCGCTAGGAAAGAAAGTAAATGGCAGACCTGATTTTTGAATATACATATAATTATGTCCTGGGTCACAAAAATTACCAAGGCTAGACCACCCACACATTACTCCAAGCCAAACAAACACTAATAATATATCTATCCAATTATATTTTGGCTTTCTACTTGCTACATAACAAATTACAATAGCATTTAAACAAAAGTGAAGAAAAATGCTTTCGATCATATAAAAACTTACACTATTAATATAGTAGTAATCTCCAAATATAAATGTCATTGTTCCGCCTAGCACTGCCATACATAAAACAGGCAAACTTATATATTTAGTTGGTTTTATAAAATAGACAATAGCAAGTAAAAAACAAGTTATATGACAAAGATGCCAAGGCAAAATTTCAACAAAAGTATATTTTCCACTAGCAACCATTGTTATCATACGAGCAATTCTTAATACTAGCATTACAACAACTAATACAGCACCAAACTTTTTTGCAAATTTAGGAAATCTATAAGCTATTATAATAAGTGCAATACATAAAATCACCATTGCTAGCATTAATAATATATGTGCAGTGCAAAAAAGTCCTGGACCCTTGGCATAGGCTTCTTTATTTTCAGTTAACCAATCTAAAAAATTAGCACGCATACTTATGCTTATGTATGGAGAGTTTGTTTGTTCTATATTTTTAAAAATTAATTCTTTCATAACACTCCAATACTATATTTTAGCATATAAAGTTTTAAACTACAAGCAAATGACATTTTATAATTTAAACAAAAAAAGTAAGTACTACGACTTACCTTTATTTTGGTTGCGGGAGCCCTTATTAAACCAACGACCTTCGGGTTAGACTTTGCTTCGCTCCGTGGCGTTCGCAAAATTCTCATTTTGCTCGGCTTCGAGCTTTCCTCCTCGCCACACTCGTCGGGCACATAACCCTTCTACATAAAAAAAGTAAGTACTACGACTTACCTTTATTTTGGTTGCGGGAGTTGGATTTGAACCAACGACCTTCGGGTTATGAGCCCGACGAGCTTCCGAACTGCTCTATCCCGCGATAACTATAATAGTATATGCTATTCGCAGGCTTTTGTCAACCCCTTTTATAAAATTTATTGTCTTTTTTAGTAGAAATATATCGAAGTCGTCATAAGTATCAATGCAACAACATAAAATGCATTCGTTAAATACCCAATTACCTTATGATTACCACCAAACTTTTCAACCATTCTTTGAGCAACCATAAACACTGCTCCAAACAAAATTAGAAGCGCTGAGGTAAAATGGCTACTTATTAGTACTCCTGCAAGCGAAAATCCTAACAAAAGTCCCACACCTATCCAAACTAATATCTCCATAAGCATAGGAGTAACTTTCCATATCTTTTTAAATGCACAAACTATCAAACCTAAGCCTAAACCCGCCAAAATTCCGCCTAGAAGGGCAAAAACACTAAAACTTGAAAGAGTAATCGCACTAACTGCGAAAAGTGTTATAGAAACAAAATTGAATATGCTAAAAACTATTAGTTTTGAATTTTCATCAACCGTTTGCGAACCTTTTATCGCCTCTGACAAAATAAGTAATGCCATAGCAATAACCATAAACAAAGGAAGAGCATTAGTAATTTCTCTTAAATTTGCATTTACAAGTACAAAAATCAAAATAGAGAACATTGTCAGCCCTTTAATTACAATTCCCTGCCAACCTTCTCTTTTATGAAAAATGGTGTAAATAGCACCCATTCCAATACTTAAAACACCTAATAAAATAAATGGTACAATATTCATATCTATATTGTAACCGAAATTCATAATAAAACAAAACAAATTTTAATATTTTTTAACTTTTTATTTAAAATAAATATATGAAAAAAATCGTACCTATATTAAAAGATTTTTCTCTCTTTCTTTCCGCATTTGTGCCGATGTTTATTTTAATATGGATAAAACTTGTAATTGATATGCTTAACAACAATCTATCATTTAATGTTTTAAACTCGTTAAATTTCTCTACCCTGCTCCTTTTAATAGCAAGCGGTATTGTAGGACTTGTTTGGAACACACGGTCAAAAGGGAGTAAAAAAGAGATAAAAATCATCAATCAAGAAAACATTACAGATAAGCACTTTTTAGGTTATTTTTCCCTTTTTGTACTTCTTGCACTTCAATTTGATTTAACACTGGTAAGTGGATATTGTATCTTTGTGCTTATAATGATTTTTATCGGTATAGTTTATATTAAAAATTCACTTTATTACATTAACCCATTACTAAACATACTCGGTTATAATTTTTATAATGTAGAATATTATGTAATTGGAGAAGACAAAAAAAGACAAGCAAAGATATTTCATAAGGGAGTATTGCCAACGAACCAAAACTGTTTTGTAAACATTAAAAATGACAATTTTACCTTTATCGATGACAGTAAAAATTCTTAACACTAAAACTAATTTATACTTTTTTTAACAAGCTTGTAAACAATAAAAAACATCTAAAATTAATTAGATGTTTTTTCTATTTATTCAGATTCTCTTTCATCTTCAGTGGTTTCTTTTTCTTGAGTCGCACTCGTCTCTTCTTTTGTAGTGCTTTGAGCAAGGTTTTCTTTAAGTTTATCAGCATTTTCTTTTTGTTCCATTATCGCATTTTCTTCTTTAACAACATCCTTTGCGATACTGTATACTCTAAATGAACCTGATCCCTCTCTAGCATTCTTTAAAACATTATTTACAAGAGTTTCAATCTCATCAGAATTAGTATTTTCTGCAATAATTTGTCTTAATGTGCGTTTCTCTGCACGTTTAATTGCACAAGCAGCATTTTCAAAATAATGTTCATCACTTTCAATACACTTATCGGCTTTAATTTTTGCGTCAACTATAACCCTATCTTCAGTAACTCTATCTTCACCTGCTTTTAAAAGATCTTCAAGTTTTTCAGCTTTCTTGAAGTTGCCTTTCTTTTGAGCCTTTAAAAGTTTTTGCTCAAGTTTTGCTTTTTGCTTATCCCAAGTTTCAACATTTTTCATAGCAAAACGAGTTCTATTTACATAGTCATTAAATACAAAGTTCAATTCAAAAACAGAATAAAAATAATGTTCATATTCAGGTTGTAAATAAGCTCCACCCCATCCATAAACATACTCTTCAAATTCCTTCTTCTCTTCTTGGGTTTTTGCATCCTTATAACCATATACTGTACATAATAATTGAATTTTTTTGTAATCATCTTGATAACTTGCATCATTAGCAAGAATATCATTCATCTTTTCTCTTAAAAATTTTTCAATTTTACTTCTTTCAACTTTTGCCATAATTAACTCCTTGTCTACTTATATTATATAGTAGATATTACATTTGTCAATATACAAATTTAGGATTGCAAAAACGCATCCACAATTTTAATCTTTTTTCTTTTTTAAATGCAACTTGCCAGCAATCTTATTCATAAGTTTATCATTGAAAACTACAAATTTATCCCAAACATATTCTGTTACAAAGTTGATAACCATCATTAAAACTGTAACAAGCGTTCCGTGCCAGCCAATTCCTTCAAGAGCATTACCTCCAAAAACTGATACTGGAATAAAAGCACAATAAAATAGAAAAGCAAAACTCATAGCGAGAGGCAAATTACTTGCCGACTTAAAGGTAAATTTTCGATTAAAAGTAAAATTCCATATTACTGACAAGACAATACTAATAAGATAGCAAGGCCACCACATATCCCATTTTATAATGTGATACAACAGTTCAAATGAACCAAGTTGTATTACGCCAGCAGAAAGAGAAAATGCCAAAAACTTAATAAATTCTAGAATTTGTGCTTTTCGTGAAAGTTTAACTTCTTCTTTCGCTTGACTCTTTTCATTTACATTTTCAGTTTCATCTAAATTTGCTTGTGAATTTTCTTGATTTGCATTTTCAAAATTATGTATATTTTCTTTTTCTTCTTCTAATTTATTTTCTTTATTTTCCATAGTTAAAATAATAACATATTTTGCTAGTTTTAGCAAATATTTTGTCCTTTTTTCACCTAAAATTTAAAAAAATACTTGCCTTTATATATAATATTATATATAATATATTATATATTTATATATTAGGAGAAAATATGGAAAATATTGATAACAACTTAGAAAATATAGCCGAAAAAGAGATTGGTCACTCTGTCAAATATGATGCTAGTGACATCCAAGTTCTTGAAGGGCTTGAACCTGTCCGAAAAAGACCTGGTATGTATATTGGTTCAACTGACGAACACGGACTACATCACCTTGTAACCGAAGTCGTGGACAACTCTATTGATGAAGCTCTTGCTGGATATTGTACTCATATAGAAGTTTGTATTAATGCTGACGGTTCTTGCTCTGTTGCTGATAATGGTCGTGGTATACCAACTGGTATCATTCCTAAGGAAGGCAAAAGTGCTGTTGAAGTCGTTTTAACTAAACTTCACGCTGGTGGTAAGTTTGGTGGTGAAGGTTATAAAATTTCAGGCGGCTTGCACGGCGTTGGTGTTTCCTGCGTTAATGCCCTTTCAAAACAAATGATTGCCGATGTTTATCAAAATGGAAAACATCACAAAATCGAATTTAGTCGTGGTCACGTAGTTACACCTCTTGAAGTTGTAGGATCAACTGACAAACGCGGAACTACTATCACCTTTTTGCCTGATGATGAAATCTTTGAAACTGTAGTCTTTAACTTTGATACAATGAAAAATCGATTTAGAGAAATCGCTTTTCTTAATAAGGGGCTTGTAATATCTCTTGAGGACAAACGAGAGGGACAAGAACGAAAGGAAGTTTTTGAATTTAAAGGCGGAATAGTTGAATTTGTTGACTATCTCAATAAAAATAGAGAAACTCTTTTATCATCACCCGTGTATTTTAACAAATTTAATCGTGGCACAAATGGTGAACTTGACAATGAGGTTGAAGTTTGTTTCCAATTTAATGAGGGATATAGCGAAGTTATTAATGCTTATGCTAACAACATCAATACCGAAGAAGGCGGAACTCATCTTGACGGATTTAAAGCAGGCCTAACAAAAGTTTTAAATGACTATGCCCTTGCAAATAAAATTATTAAAGATACAGAGAAACTTACTGGTGACGATTGTCGTGAAGGTATTACAGCAGTAATCAGTGTTAAACTTAAGGAGCCTCAATTTGAGGGGCAGACAAAGACCAAACTTGGAAACAGTGAGATGAGAAACATTGTTTACAAGGCAATGGTAAGCGAATTTGGCGATTATCTTGACCAGCATCCTAGTGAAGCAAAAAATCTTATTTTAAAGAGTGTTATGGCTCAACGTGCTAGAGAGGCTGCTAGAAATGCAAGAGAACTTACAAGAAGAAAAAGCGTTCTTGAAAACACTACCCTTCCTGGAAAACTTGCCGATTGTAGCGAAAGAGATAGAAGATTCTGCGAAATCTACATCGTAGAGGGCGATTCTGCGGGCGGTACTGCTAAGACTGGAAGAGATAGACGTTTCCAAGCAATTTTGCCACTTAGAGGTAAAATTTTAAATGTGGAGAAAGCTAGACTTAATAGAGTTCTTGAAAATGCTGAAATTAAATCTATGATTACAGCATTTGGTTGTGGAATTGGTGAAGAATTTAATGAAGAAAAACTGCGTTATGACAAAATCATCTGTATGACCGATGCCGATGTTGACGGAGCACACATTAGAATACTTCTTCTTACTTTCTTCTTTAGATTTATGCGACCTCTCATTGAACACGGTCACGTATACGCAGCAAAACCACCTCTTTATAAAGTAACCAAAAATAAAAATAACGATTATTATTTCTATTCAGATGAAGAACTTGAAGCTTGGTATGCCGAAAATGGCAGGACTGGTTGCAATCAACAACGTTATAAAGGTCTTGGTGAAATGAATGCCGAACAACTTTGGGATACAACACTTGACCCAGAACATAGAATCCTTACTCAACTTACAATGGAAGATGCTATTGAGGCGGAGAAATACTTTAATGACCTTATGGGCGAAGATAGCGAACTTCGTAGACAATTTATCGAAGAAAATGCAAATCTCGTCACAGACCTTGATATTTAAGGAGTAAAATGAAAACATCCTATTATTTAAGACTCAATAAAATAGATAAAACAAAATTTCAGCCCATTGCAATTTCTGGAGATGAGGGCAAACTTGCTGGTTTTGAAGGAAGAGGTTGTAGAAAACTATCTCCCTACCCTTTCTATAGAAAGTGGAAGGCGATTGAAGAGAAAAATGAAAATGAATTAAAAACTGGAAAAATTTCTAAAGCAGAATATAAAAAGCGAAAAGAAGTAAACCAGCAAAGTTATATTGAAAAATTTTATAACATTGTTTTAAAACCACTTGACCCTAAAGAAATTTATAATGAACTTGGAGAAAATTCAGTGTTATTATGTTTTGAAAA
Organism: uncultured Eubacteriales bacterium; assembly: GCA_949096025.1. Classification (GTDB taxonomy): domain Bacteria; phylum Bacillota; class Clostridia; order Christensenellales; family UBA1242; genus Caccovivens. Next base: position 9,585 of record CARXKP010000023.1, on the reverse strand, counting down.
GCCAACTGAATTTTGCCATAGATTTTTAGTTGCGGGTTGGCTTGAATTAAATCTTGAAGTGCAAATTGATGAATATGACTTTGAAAATAATGAAATAGTTATAAAAAACAAGCAAAATCTTAAAGAAAAACTTAAAAAAGTTATCGAAAAAGACAAATCTAGTGAAAGGATTGATGATTATGTTAGATAAAGAAAAGATAGAAAGTGCATATACTTTGCTTGCTCAGGCATTTGGCGAGGAAAACGAACTGAGAATGTGCATTGAGGAAATGAGTGAACTTACTAAAGAACTTTGTAAATACATTCGATATTTAAATGCACCTGATATAAATGAAGAAGAAAAGACAAAACTTCTTGAAAAAGTCAAAAATAATATCATTGAAGAAACTGCTGACGTACTTCTTTGTACTGGTCAAGTAAAAAAAATGTTTGGAAGTGAACAGGTTGAAAAAATGATGATGTACAAAATTGAACGTGGCAAAAAACAAGCCGAAGATTATTTAGCAAAACAAAATTTAGGAGAAAATAATGGATAAACATCAAACTAGAAAACCTCTTGAAGAGATTTTCAAAGATACCAAAATTGAAAAAGTTGACACTGTTGACAACTTAAAAAAATCGTTTATTTCTTATGCTATGGCGGTAAATGTTTCACGTGCAATTCCAGATGTCCGTGACGGACTAAAGCCTGTTCATAGAAGAATTCTTTTTGCTATGGGCGAAATGAACAACTTTTACGACAAGCCAACCAAGAAATGTGCAAGAATTGTCGGTGATGTTATGGGAAAATACCACCCTCACGGAGATAGTTCAATTTATGATGCTCTTGTAAGACTAGCACAAGACTTCTCTATCCGTTACCCTCTTGTAGACGGACAAGGAAACTTTGGTTCTGTCGATGGTGACCCACCTGCTGCTATGCGTTACACAGAAGCAAGACTTGCCAAGATTGCTGGCCTTATGCTTGAAGACATCGACAAAGAAACTGTCGATTTTATGCCAAACTTTGATAACCAAAATGAAGAACCTAAAGTTCTTCCTTCAAAAATACCCAACCTTCTTGTAAATGGTGCTGATGGTATCGCTGTTGGTATGGCAACAAATATTCCTCCTCATAACCTTACGGAGGTATTAAGTGGACTTCAAGCACTTATTGACAATCCTGACATTGATATTGACGAACTTATTAAAATTATCCCTGCACCAGACTTCCCAACTGGTGGTATTATTATGGGAAGAGCAGCAATTAAACACGCATATAAAACTGGTCGCGGTGGCATTATTGTTCGTGGAAGAGCAGAAATAGAAGAACACGAAAATGGAAGAAGTCGTATTGTAATTACAGAACTTCCTTATCAAGTAAACAAGGCTCAACTTATCATTCAAATTGCTGACCTTGTAAAAAATAAAAGACTTGAGGGAATTTCAGATGTTAAAGAAGAATCAGACCGAACTGGTATGAGAATTGTAGTTGAGATTAAAAGAGATTTCAATGCTCAAGTTGTTCTTAATTCTTTATACAAACTCACCCAACTTCAAAAGGGCTCTGGAATTATCTTCCTTGCCCTAGCAGAAGGTCAACCAAAAATTTTAAATCTTAAAGAAATGTTATATTACTATCTTGAACATCAAAAAGAGGTTCTTGTTAGAAAAACTCAATTTGATTTAAAGAAAGCAAAAGAGCGTGAACACATTGTAAAAGGTCTTGTTATTGCCCTTGCAAACATTGACGAAGTTATCAGAATAATTAAATCTGCTGATGACAAAGCCGATGCCTGCGTTAAACTTACTCAAAACTTTGAACTTGATGAAATTCAAGCAAATGCAATTCTTGAAATGAAACTTTCTAAACTTACAAGTCTTGAAGTTGAAAAGTTAAGAGAAGAATTGAGAGCCTTAGAAGAGCTTATCTTAGATCTTGAAGATATCCTTGCTACCCCTGCCCGCGTCCTTAAGATTTTAAGAGATAATTTTGAAGAAATAAAAAATAATTTTGGCGATAAGCGTAAAACTGAAATTAGTCTTGATGCTGGCGGTATTGATATTGCTGACCTTATCACTAAAGAAGATGTAATCGTTTCAATGACACACCAAGGCTATATTAAAAGAATGTCTACAAGTGAATATAAGGCGCAAAATCGTGGTGGCGTAGGAATTACCGCACATAAGACTAAGGAAGAAGACTATGTTGAAAATATGTTTGTAACTTCAACTCACGATGACCTCTTATTCTTTACTAATAAAGGTCGAGTATATTGCATTAAGGCTTATGAAGTTCCTGAAGCACAGAGAACTGCTAAAGGAAGAGCAATTATCAATCTTCTTATGCTTTCACCTGATGAAAAGGTAACTACCGTTATTCAAAGAAAAGATGATGCCGAAGGCAATCTTATTATGGCAACTAGAAATGGTCTTATTAAAAAGACAAGTCTTACTGAATTTGCTTCTATCAGAAAAGTTGGAAAAATTGCTATTCACCTTCTTGAAAATGATGAACTTATAGGTGTTGAAGTATCTTCAGGAGAAGATGATGTACTTATCGCTTCTCACAACGGAAAAGCAATTAGATTTAGCGAAAAAGATGTTAGAAATATGGGGCGTGACAGCCAAGGTGTACGCAGTATGAAACTTAGCAAAGATGATTACATTGTTGACCTTGCTATTGTAAAGCCTAACTCTCAGATTATCACCGTTTCATCTAAGGGATATGGAAAACGCTCAAGTGTTAATGATTATAGAGTTCAATCTCGTGGAGGAATGGGTGTTAAAGCCGGCGTATTCAATCAAAAAACTGGGCACCTTGTCGCATTAAAGCAAACTTATGATGATAATGACATCCTTCTAATTGCTGATAATGGTGTTATTATAAGAACTCCTCTTACTGGTATTAGTGAACTTTCTCGTACAAGTCAAGGCGTAAAAATAATGAAATTAAAAGAGAACAACCTAATTGTTTCTGCCGCTCTTGTAAAGAAAGAAGAAGAGGAAAATTCCGCTTCTGACAACTTAGACGATCTAAATGAAAATGCCGAAAATGCAAAAAATGTTGAAACTGAGGATATAAACGAAACAAAATCCTTGACAAATCAAGAAAATTTTGATAGTCTTGATAATCAAGATAGCAATGATAATGGAAATGATGAAGAATAACCATTAGAACATATTAAAAATTCGTTTGATTAATAGCCCTATCGTTGTTAAATCAGCGTTAGGGCTATTAATAATTAATGAAAATAGTCATAACTCATTATAATCGCTTTATTTATAAGTAAGGAAATTATAAGCCTTACACTGGAGGTTTAATTTGGAATTAAACGAAAAAGAATATCTTGCTCAAACTGTCGCAATACTAGATAAAAAAATTAAAGACAGCAATGCTAAATATAAAAAAAGCAGAGAAAAATTAAGAAGCAATATCCAAAATCAGGGTAATAATTTTAGCGACCTTGAAAGAGGCGGTGACCTTTCAAATTCTTACTCTACCCTTGGACTTTTACAAGAAGAGCAAGAACGGTTTGAACTTGAAAACAAAAGACTTAAACTTCAACATAGCAATCCTTACTTTGCTAGAATAGATTTTACTCCTCAAGGGAAGAAAAAAGCCCAAAACATCTATATAGGTATTGGAAATGTTCTTGATAATAATAGAATCTATGTTGCTGACTGGCGCGCACCTATTTCAAGTATGTATTATGACTACAGCTTAGGTGATGCTTCATTTAAAATTGATAATGACATTTATAAAGGTAAAATTAACCTTAAAAGACAATATAAAATTGAAAATTGTGAACTTATTTCTTACTTTGACACAGATTTAACAATAAATGATGACATTTTGCAAGAAATTTTATCTCAAAATGTTTCAATTAAAATGAAACAAATTGTTTCTACCATTCAAAAAGAACAGAATTCTATTGTTAGAAATGATACAAACGAAAATATGTTAGTTCAAGGTATTGCTGGCTCAGGCAAAACTTCTATTGCTTTGCATCGTGCCGCATACCTACTTTATAAACATAGAAAAACTATCAAAAGCAGTGATATCACAATAGTATCACCTAACAATATTTTTTCTAGTTATATTTCTGATGTACTTCCACAACTTGGAGAAGATAATTTAGTTGAAACGACTTTTGCTCAAATTGTAAGAGCCGAACTCAAACGAGGTATACAAACAAGAGAAGATATGCTTGATGAAATCGCAACTTCACCTTCACAAGAGCTTTTAAATGAAGTTTCATACAAATCATCCTATGAATATCTTGATGATTTGCTTAGATTTTTAAAAGGACCATTTCTTGAAACCTATTCCCCTCAAACACTTAAATATTGTGTAAGTGAAAACTATAATGGAGATAAAGAATATATTGAATTTACTGCACAACAAACAAGCGATTTATTCTTTAAAACATTTAAAGGTTATGATCTTTATGAAAGAATAAATAAAATTGCTTGGCAGTATGCTATGTACTTTACAGAAAAAAGACATTATACCAAAGAACAAAATCGAGCTTTGAAAGAACGATTTAAAACAATCCTTTACAAATTCTTGCCTGTAAGGGATATCGATAAGGTATTTGAAATATTTATGGCAAGAGAAGGTTATAAGGCTTCTAAGGGCAAAAAAATCAATTATATGGACAAAGGAACTTGGATTGCCATAAAACATTTTATTTATGGTATAGATCACGACTTCTCGGCAAAATATCTTATAATTGATGAAATGCAAGACTTCACCCCTGTTGACTTCTATATGTTTAAAAAAATTTGGTCTTGCCCAAAGATTATGGTAGGCGATGTCCATCAGTGCATCGAAAAAAACGTTACTGATGAATATCTGACTTTAACCGCCGATTTCTTAGGATGCAAACTTCTTAAACTTAACAAAACTTATCGTTCAACCAAAGAAATTGCAACCTTTGCTAATCATCTAGTTGGACTTGATTATATAGAATTTGTAAATAGAAGTGGAAGTGAACCAACTGCATACAAAACTGATGATCAAGCCACTACTATTAAAAATATCATTGATACAGAATGTAAAAATCTTGAACATATCGCTATTGTTTGTAAATGTCATAAAGAGGCAGATCTTCTTTATAAACAAATTAAGGAAATTATGGATTGCAAACTTCTCCTCACCCCTGAGGATTATGCTTCAAGAGTTCTTATTACTTCTTGTGCTACTGCTAAAGGAATTGAATTTGATGCAGTTATCGTTCCAAACTGTGATAATATTAATTATAAAAATTCAGTTGATAAAAATATTATCTATGTTTCAAGCACCCGCGCATTACACAAGCTCTACTTTACTTATAGTGATAAACCATCACAATTTATAAAAAGCCTTCAGACAAAGAAGGGAAAGTAATATAAAAACTCTACTTTTTAATCATTCTTGCTGGCAATATTTAGTGCCAGCAAAATTGATTTTATTAAGATTTCAAATAAATTTTTATTAAAATTCTCACTAATTTTATTTACAAAATTTTCACAAAATTACACTGTTTTTTTAAATATTTTATCTTAAATGTCACTTTTTAAAATAAGTAAAAAAAGTAACTTTCGAGATAGTTATTATTTCAAAACGAATTTTTATGCATTTTATAAAAAATTTCATACATTTATTCAAAAGACATTAAAAAAATAACTTGATTTTTATAAAATTTTTAACTAAATTT
>CARXKP010000023.1:0-3894 GCA_949096025.1 uncultured Eubacteriales bacterium | reverse complement strand
TTTACTAAAAAATCACTGAAACTTAGAAATTTTAGTGTGGAAATGTGGATAACTTGTGTGGTTATCCACAAAAATAGGTAAAAATGAATAAAAATAAATACAAATGTATAAATATTTATTTGTGGAAATGTGGATAACTTTTTGGGGATAACTTTTAACATTTTTATAAAATTTTGAATTTTTACTAAATAACAAAATTTCATATATTTTATAACAATTTTTCATAATATAAGGAGTAATTATGAGTGAAAAAAAATTAATCACACCGAGAAAACTTGCCGGATTTATGGAACTTGAACCATCCAAACAAATTATCTTTGATGAAATGACAGAAAAGATTAAAAAGGTATTTAAAAAGTTTGCATTTATGCCTCTCGACACTCCAGTACTTGAGTATAGCGAAATTCTACTTGCAAAAAGTGGTGGAGAAATTGATAAAGAGGTCTATGCATTCACAAAAGGAGATACAAATGTTTGTATGAGATATGACCTTACAGTACCTCTTGCAAGATATGTTGCTATGAATGAGCCTACCCTCACCTTCCCTTTTAAACGTTATCAAATAGGAAAAGTATTTAGAGGAGAAAGACCTCAAAAAGGTAGATTTAGAGAGTTAATTCAATGCGATGTTGATATTGTAGGGCTTGAACAACTTCCAATAGTTGCCGATGCTGAATGTGTAAATATAACTTGTGAAGTTTTTAAAGCTTTAAGCCTAAATGCCTTAGTTCATATTTCTAATAGGAACATACTTTTTGGTTACTGTGAAAGTCTTGGTCTTGCTGATAAGACTATCGATATACTTGTAATTCTTGACAAGATAAATAAAATAGGACGAGAGGTTGCTATGGAAGAACTTGAAAAAATAGGCACTACTTCTATGCAGGCTAATGATCTTATTTCTCTTACTCTTAAACAAGGAACTTTTGAAAGTGTTATATCTGAAATAAAAGATTTAAGCGACAACCAACTATATCAAAAGGGAATTTCAGAATTAACTGAGCTTCACTCTTATCTAAAAGCATTTGGAATAAATGAAAATAGTTATACTTGTGATATCGGAATTATTCGTGGACACAACTATTATACTGGAACAGTATTTGAAACTTATATGCCTGAACATCTTGACTTCGGTGCTGTAAGCGCTGGCGGAAGATATGACAATCTTACTGGTTATTATTCAAACAAGAATATGCCTGGTGTAGGCGTAAGCATTGGACTTACTAGACTTTTCGACCTACTTGATAAAAATAATATGCTTAAAACTAAATCAACAGAGATTGAATTACAAATTATCCCTCTTGGCGACACCCTAACCAACTGCCTAGAACTTCAAGCCTTCTTTAAAGATAGATTAATATGTGAAGTAAATTATGACAACCGCTCATTCAAGAGCAAGATGAAAGAGGCAAACAAAAAAGAAATACCTTATGTTTTAATTGTTGGTGAAAATGAGGTTGAAAGTGGCGAATATTCTCTTAAAAATATGAATACTGGCGAGCAAATAACAATTTCAAAAGAAAAATGTGCAACATTTATTAAAAAAAATAATCTTCTTGATAGATTAACTGATCTCAAACAAAAATATCAAAAAAAAGCATCTGAATAAGATGCTTTTTATTATTTTAATCAACTTTGATACTATAGCCAAGTTTATTTATATCATTTTCTGTCAGTTTTCTACCACCTGTTCCAAGCCAAGAAAACCCTGCTGGCAAAGGCTGAGTAGATGTAGTATCTAATACAGACCAATTTGAAAAATCACTGCCAGTATACTTTTTATTTGTGTCATTTGAAAGTTTTGAAATGCTGTTTGTAACTGTTCCATTTCCATTCTTCCAGTTCATATCACTTGTACCTGTAATTATTGCAAAACAATTTGTAATTACAGCCTCGTTTTCAGATTGTCCAACAAGTGATGCCTTATTTGATGAAGCGGTTACATCACCATTAAAACCACAAGCAGAAATCTTTGTATAAGAACTAGCATAACCTGTTATACCACCTGCGTCACTTGTAGCAGTCACAACACATTTAGAATAACAATTCTCAATGTGAGTAAATGCCTTTTCGCCACCTGATTGAGCATATCCAACTACACCGCCTACATATTTAGTTCCATTAATAGTACCATAGTTATAGCAAGTAGTTACTTTAACACAATTTGCACTTCCTACAAGTCCACAGTTTTCTTTCCCCTCAACTTCGGCACCATTTCTACAATTAGAAATCGACCCACCATTCATAAAGCCTGCTACCGCACCTACAAAGTTTTCTCCATAAACCTTTCCGTTTATTATATTAATATTTTTAAGCGTTGCATTTGTTGTATAGCCAAACAAGCCTTGGTAATCTCTCAGTAACCCAGTTGAAGCATTTGTAATATCTGTTGTTTTTAAATTTAGAATAGCAAATCCCTGCCCATCATAAGTTCCACAAAACGCAGTTGTGGAAGAAAATCCAATAGCTTGCCAAACATAATCCACTTGTTTATTACCACTATCTCTACTTAAATCTATTACAGATGTTTGTTTATAGGAATATTTATAGTAATCCCCTATTTTGTTTTGTAATTGCTTTGCAAAAAAAGCAAGTTCTTCCGCATTGGAAATAAGGTATGGGTTTTCTGGAGTACCCTTGTCATTTCTATCATTATATTCAGCATTTAATTTTGTAATTGTTGTTTTAACAGTCCAAGTTTCAAGCCAATGAGCATAAATTTCGGTCCCTTCCTCTGACATAATTGTATATCTATTTACAGCATCCCCTCCTTCTTTAGAAGTATACCAACCTAAGAATATACAACCTTCCCTTGTTGGGGTCGGCAAATCTTTTACTGATGTTGTATTATTAGTTTCATTATACGAATTTTCATATGCCTTACCAAAGGTGACCTTTCTTGATGTTTCTGAAACTTCACCTCCTTCTCCAGGATTAAATATAAGGTCATAACTATTTACAATCCAACTTGCCTGAATATTTTGTGCCACCACCATTAGTTCCTGTATAATATCCTTGAAATGTATAACCCGTCCTTGTTGGAGGAGTTATAGAAGGAATTGTCTTATTAAAATAAACCGATGCCGATGTTGATCCAGTATATGTTGCAGACTGATTATCTAAAGTAATAGAATAATTAATTTGCGAAAGTCTTCCATCTGTTACATAATCTCTATATCTCCCACTATAATATTTATATGTTTCAGAATAAAGAGTTCCATTTCCTCCGCGACTTCCATTAAGTCCATCATTCCCCAATTTTCCTGTTCCCATAGACTTATATTCGCTTGTATCTGTACAGCAACCACCAGCACCTGCTGCTGCACCATTTCCCGCAGACTCTCCATAAGTATTTAATGTCCCTTCGCCAAGAATTATAAGAGTTTCACCCTCTTCAAGACGAATTCCATTTGGTACCGTCAATGTACAACCTGATGCTATATATATTACAATAGGTTCACTCCCATAAAGATATATTCTATAATTATCTATAGTCAAGTCACTTAAAACTTGATATATTACTGAACCACTCAGGTCAAAAGTACCAGAATTCATAACTTTAGTCTTCGTATATCCGCTACTAGCTTTTACTGTTTCTATATCATTATTTAAAAGATTCTCATTTTTAGGAAAACAAAAGAAAGACATTACAAAAAGTGCAATAACCATAACAAGTGAGCCAATGATTATTTTAAAATCTAAACTTATTTTTTTATTTTTTTCATAACCCACCTCCTATTTATTTTATATACACTTAAACAATTAGCGAACTATGACAACATTTCTATATACTATATTTTTTTTCCCCCCCCCGCCAATTTTTGTCAATGCTTTTTAAGTAAAAAAAATAATGATTTCTAAAATTTTATATATAAATTATATAATCCTTAAAAT
>CARXKP010000022.1:14061-16981 GCA_949096025.1 uncultured Eubacteriales bacterium | reverse complement strand
TTATTTAAATATTGACCGTTCCAATTATAGTAAATATGAACTTGGTAAATTAGAACTAAGTATTGATATGTTGATAGCATTATCAAAGTTATATAATGTGTCAACTGATTATATTTTGTGTTTGACAAATTATTAATAAAAAAGACTAGACATAGGTCTAGTTTTTTAAATGATTTCGTTTTCTGCTTCTGAAATATTTTCTTTTACTTCCCAAGTTGAATGAAATGCCTCATTTGATATTCCAGAAACTTTACCTGTTTTTATATCTTTTTTTATGGTTGCGCCATTATAGAGGAATTGATGTGCTCCCTCACCAAAAGCATTTAAAATGCAGGTTGGCTTTTTAATGATGTCTACAAGGAGGTGGGCATAGTTTGTACTTTTTACATAAACTTCATTGCCTTTATTTTCTACTATTTCATAACCTCTATCTGTTAGGGTGTTAAATTTCCAATGACCATTTTCATCTCCAGGAATATATTTATCAGTTTCTGAATTGACAAAAATGCAATCATCTTTTTCTGCTGTCATAATAGATTCTATTTCGCCTCGTTTGCTGTAAGTAATGATTTTTTCTCCGCCTTCTGCTTTAACAACTTTAGTAATAGTTTTTTTTCTGCCAATATCATCATCAAACTCTATTTTATCTACATCAATTACTTGAAAACTTATTCCATCGTCATTTTCGATAAATTTATCTAAATAGCATTCTGTAAACTTCATAATTTCTCCAGTTGTTATTTATAATTTTTTATCATTTCTTCTAATTCTTGTGCTTCTTTGAAGGTTTCTCGTAAAACCTCTTTCATAGTTTCGTTTTGCCTATAATTCATAAGCAACTCATAGTCAAGATTAACCTCATTTGCTTTTGCTAATTTTTGAGCGATTTTATCCCAATTAATACAACCATATTTATTGAGGGTATGCATATCGGCAGTACCATTGTTATCGTGGAGATGCAAACAAACTAGTTTATCGCCAAAATCAGTTAAATAATCTATTTCAGGGTCAACCCAATTATTGTGACCGCTGTCATAACAAAACTTAAGCATTGGACTTTTGAAACTTTTAAAAGCATCTAAAAAGCAAGGTCGGCAGTCGATATTCTCAACTGTGATAGGAACATTTAAGTTCTCTGCGACTTCTAAAGCTCTTTTTAGCCTATCTCTACCAATTTGATTAGGAGTTCCATAAAGATGTAAAACAACACTGTTAAAGCCGAATTTTTTGGCAATTTCTAAATCTTTAATTAAATTTTTTTCCATTTTATTGCCAATTTCATTGTCTAGATAAAAGTTTGGAAGGTCAGCGTTTGTATATCTGTTGTGAAGACTAGATAATTTTAAATTATATTTTTTAAATAATTCTACTTGTTCTTCAATAGTTCCATTTTGATGTTCAAAACGTTCATCTGCTGTAGTAATTACACAGTCAAAACCAGCCTCACTTATCATTTTTGCCCTTTGCTCTGGGGTAGAGGCAAAGCCAAAATAAAAACTTATTCCTTTGTTCATAATATTTCTCCATTTTATTATAAAGTTAAAAATGCTTTATAGCATTTGTATGCCTCAAATACATCGGCTTTTGATGATATTTCAAAAGGTGCGTGCATATTAAGAAGTGGACAACCACAGTCGATTACATTCATACCATAATTTGCTGTAATGTATGCAATAGTTCCGCCACCACCTTGGTCAATTTTTCCCATTTCAGTCAACTGATAATTTACTTCGTTTTTATCAAGTAAATTTCTTAAAAGGGCGATATATTCAGGACTTGCATCATTTGCACCGCTTTTTCCTCGTCCACCAGTGTACTTATTGAAGGAAATTCCTTTGCCAAGAAAGGCATCATTATTTTTGTCAAAAGCGCTTTCGTAGTTAGGGTCATAGCCTCCAGTAACGTCACTTGAAAGCATATAGGAATTGCGTAAAGCTCTCCTTACTGCAAGATGCGAGTTCTCTCCTAATAATTCGGTGATTTCTGCAAGCATATCTTCAAAGAATAAACTTTGCATACCGCTTGCACCTTGTGAGCCAACTTCTTCTTTGTCAACAAACATTGCTGATAGTGTGTAATCATTTTCTTTGCAATCAAATAATGCTTTTAATGATGTATAGGCAGAAATTCTGTCATCTTGACCATAGCCAAGAACAAAACTTCTATCAAGCCCCATATCTCTTGCCTTTCCAGCAGGCACAACTTCAATTTCAGCAGAAATAAAGTCGTCATTTTCTATATTTTGCGATTTTAAAATTTTTAGGATATTTGCTTTAACACTTTCTTTCTTTTCATTTTCGAGAGGTATTCCACCAATTATAACATTGAGGTTTTCGCCAACTATTTTATTTTCTGCGCCTTTATTTTCTCTGTCAAGATGTGGTAGGAGGTCAGATATACAAAATACTGGATCTTCATCTTTTTCGCCTATGTTAACATTGACTACAGTTCCATCTTTTTTACAAACAACACCGTGAAGAGCAAGAGGAAGAGCAGTCCATTGATAGTGTTTGATACCGCCATAATAATGTGTATCAAATAGTGCAATGTTAGAACTTCCATTTTCATACAAAGGATTAGGTTTTAAATCTAGTCTAGGACTATCTATATGCGAACCTAATATTCTCATTCCCTCAGTAATAGGGCGAGATCCAATTTTAAATAAAAATATGCACTTATCAAGATTAGTAACATAGATCTTGTCGCCAAAGGAGAGGGCTGTTTTATTTTTTATAATTTCTTTTAAATCCTTATATCCTTCTTTTATTGCCATTTCCTTTATGGTTTTTACACATTCTCTTTCCGTTTTGTTGTTTGAAAGAAAGTCTTTATATCCTTCACAAAAATCAAATATTTCTTTAACATTTTTATTATTCCATAACTTTTTCATTAAAAATCTCCTTTAAATATATTTTAGCAA
>CARXKP010000022.1:0-14051 GCA_949096025.1 uncultured Eubacteriales bacterium | reverse complement strand
AAAAATAAATAAAACAAAATTGCATTTTTGTAGATAATTTTTTTAATTAAAAAAGACTAGAATTTTCTAGTCTTTTTGTTAATTTAAATTTTCAGCATAGAACATATTTTTGAATTTAACATTATTTTCAAATAGATATTCAAAAGTTCCAATATCTTCAATCTTTCCTTCGTCGAGGAAGAAGATTTTATCAACATTTCTAATTGTTGAAAGACGGTGAGCAACGATTACAATAGTACTTTTTCCTTTCAGGGCATCAATGCTATGCTTGATTTCTTCTTGAGCAAAGTTATCAAGAGAACTTGTACTTTCATCAAATATGATTATTGATGAGTTTCTAAGTAGTGCTCTAGCAATAGCAAGTCTTTGTTTTTGACCGCCGGAAAGTTTAATTCCACTTTCTCCAACTTTTGTATCAAGTCCATCGTGAAGGGTATCAATAAATTCGCTTAAAGATGCACTTTTTATTGCTGATTTAAGTTCTTCTTCGCTGGCATCTCTTTTTGCAAGAAGAAGGTTTTCTCTTATTGTCATATCAAATATGTATGGGAATTGGTTTACAAGAGAGATTGTTTTTCTTAATGTATTTTTATCTAGGTCATTGATATTGATTTTATCAATGAGAACTTCGCCATTATCAACTTCATACATTTTAGACATAAGATTTAGAATGGTTGATTTTCCACTTCCGCTTTTTCCAACAAAAGCAACGGTAGTATTAGGCTCAATCTTAAATGAAAGGTCTTCAAATATGTGATTTGTTGATTTGATAACCCTTTCTTTTGGCTTATTTTTGAAGGTTTTTCTTTCTTTTCTAGACAACTTTTTCTTTTCTTCATCCTCTGGTTTATCTTCGCTATTTTCATACTCTATATATGAATAATCTACGTGTTTAAACTCAATAAGACCTTTTACATTTTCAAGGTGAACATTACCAAATTTTTCTGTAATAAATTCGTTTTCATCAAAAAGTGCAAACATACGCTCAGTGCAAACTTTTACATCTCCATAAATTCTTAGTACGTGACCAACAGACCAAACAAATCTATAAAGTTCGTTGTCATAAGAATAGATAATCATAAATGTTGCAAGGGTAATTAGTCCTCTATCAAGCATTTTAATACCTAAAATTAAAATTCCAATGCTTACAACTTCAATAAGTAAATTGCGCAGTGAATAGAAGTTCATATCAGTCATTTCTGTTTTGTAGTTTGAGCGTTTGTAAGCATCATAATTTTCTTTTGCTACTTCACTTAATTTTTCCTCAAGCCCAAGAGATTTAATATCTTTTTCGCTTTTTACTATTTCTGTAGATAAAGAATTTACTTTGTCGCCTTTTCTGCGTGTATTACGTCTATTTTTAACTCGATATTTTATTCGGTATCTCTCTAGAATAATTCCAACAATAAGCACGGCAACAACTATAAGTCCAATGTAAATATTAAGGGTGGTAATGTAAATAAGAATAATTGCTGTTGTTAAAATATCAGTCAAAATATCAACTAGATCGGCAAGATTGCCAACAACTCGTTCTGGATCGTGAACAAGCCTTTGTACAAAAGTACCTGTGTTATGATCTGTAAAAGTTTTTGAGTTTAAAGTAAATGCCTGTCTTGATAAGTCATAATTTAGTTCAGACATAATTGCATTAGAAACTTTTTGATATATCAGACCAGATAAATACCAAGAGATTCTTCTAACGAGTGCTAGTCCTAAAATAAAACATAGAATATAGACTGCTTTTAGATAAATGCCGTTACTGACATTTACAACCATTTCAGCAAAGGCGAGGGTAGATAGTATACTGCTTGTACCTGCAATCAGATAAACAAGTATATATAAGAAAATTCCTAATCTATGTTTTTTTAGATAGTGAGTAATGCCAATCTTTTTCTTCTTATTTTCTTTTTCTTCAATGTTTTGATTTTCAATATTTTCTTTTTTCTTTTCTTTATTTTTCATAAATTTCTCCATATTTTGATTTCTAAAAATTTTCACAAAAAAACTTCGCAAATTTATGCGAAGTTTTAAAAATATGTTAAAACTTATCCTCAAAAGAAGAATAATTCGCATAAATTGTTGTTAAATTTTTAAGTTGAACTAGTTTAATCATTGTTTTATTCTCCTTTTAATAAATTTTTGTTTTTCATCGACATTTTAAATAATATCTCACAAAACTCTATTTGTCAATAGTTAATTTAAAATTAATTTTGATTTTTTCTTGCAAGTTCGTCAAGTTGAGATTGATGTTTCTTAAAGAAATCCTCTTTTTCTTTTAAGAAGGTGAGTTTTCTTTCTCTTGAAGGGTCAAGAGCGTTATAGAATTTATCAAAGATATGTTCCCAGCTAAAACATTTATTTTTGTCAAGGCCAAGATAGTCAGCAACTTGTTCTGTTCCAGCAGTGAAAGGATGTAACAACATATTTGCAACATAAATGTATTGAAGAGTATTTGCAGTAAGACTAGCAAGAGCATTTTCATCAAGATTATTTTTAATTTCTTTTACCCAGAATTTATTTATATTTCTTACAAATACATCGACAGTATTATACGCTTGATGGAACTTTCTTTCATACATAAATCTTTCATAGTTTAAAATTGCCTTATTGCATTCTTCCATAACCTCTTCTTTTATTTCAGCCTCAGGAATAATGCCGTTAAAAGAATTTTGAGTAGAGTAGAAAACAGTTCTCAAAATTCTATTATAAACATTTGTCAAAAGATTTCCTTCTGTAACAACTGGGTCAAGGTCATCTTCCTTTGCATTTGGGTTGAAAGGTTTTGGGTTGAATGAAACTGTATTGTTACCAAGGTTCATTGCAAGGAAATGAAGTCTAAACTGGTCAGCAGTATAGTAGTTTAATAGTACTTTTGCAAGAGGTGGTTTAATTTGACCAGACGAAGAGGCGACAGTATTCATATAAAGTAAGAATTTTATAGGAACAATAGTTGTTGTTTGAAGTTCTCCATCTGGTGCAGGGTAACAAGGCTTATTTCCTTGAGTATAGAGCCACATTGCTTGTTGTGCTGGACCATAGAAATAGATGTTATCTTCGCCTAAGAATTGAAATACCTTTGCATCACTACTGCACCAGTATTTTTTCCATTCATTTTTATCTTTTCCAATGCTTTCAAGATATGTCTTAGTGAAAGATATAGGAGCCCAAAGACTTTCAGGCCAAACATAGAAAGTTTGATCTTTAATACCATTAATTTCTGGGCAAGGAACACCCCAAGAAATGTCACCAGAAAGTCTGAAAGGGGTAAGTGTTTTGCCTGTTCTATATCGAACGCCATTATTTGCTAAAATTTCGCAAACTTTTTCTCTGTCTACTAGACTATTAAATACTATTGTCATACTTGGATTGTTTGGTTTTCGTTCAAGTTCTTCAAAATGAGGAAGAATTGCAGAAATTTCATTGAACTTATCAAAAAAGTCCTTTTTTATATAAACTTCAGGCTTTTTAAAGAATTCACGAATATCTTTTACAAGAAAAGAAGGTGTTCCGCTTTCTTTTTCAATAGAATTTACCCAATCATTTAGAATATTACCACATTCTTCGAGATTAAAATATAGATTTTCTATTTTTACAAGTTTTGGTTTTTTACCACTTAAATTGCTTATAGGGTCTATTAAATCCTGTGGAAGGTATTGATGTCCAAGGTCGCATTCATCGGCGTAACCTTTTTCACTTTTACAGCCGTCAATAGGACATTTGCCAAGAACTTGTCGTCCGTTTAGTAGACAATTATATTCTTCGTCAAAAAATTGCCAAGATGAGTGAGTTGATACCATATTGCTTGAATTTAACTTTTCTATAAAATATTTGCTTGTTTCATTGTGGATTTCTCCCGCTCTTCCAAGTGCAGATGCTCCAAAAAGGTTAAATCTTACGCCAAAAGAATTAAAGGTATCAATATGACTTTTATGATTTCTCTCAACAAATTCTTTTACGCTTTTATCTTTAATTTCTCCACTTGCTGATTTTGCTCTAAAATATTCAAGGGCAGGAGATCCATAACAATCTGTTCCTGAAACAAATACTACATTTTCTTCTCCAATTCTGTCACGCAAAAATTGAGCAAATGTATCTGCACGCAGTGCAAGACCAACGTGGGCAAAGTGAAGTTCTTTATTTCCGTAAGGCATACCGCAGGTTACAACTGCTTTATTAGGAAACTGTGGTCTAGGTCTAACAAATTTTTCCATTTTTCCTCCAAACTAATTAATTTTTTTTATTCTTTCTTCTTTCAAAAATGAAAGTTTGTTTTTTATTCTTGAAAGTCCGTTATCAATGCTTTTTTTGCTGATAGATGCAATCTGAGCAATTTCATTATAGTTATATCCGCCAAGATAAAGTGCTAATATTTTTTGCTCAAGAGGGGATAATGCCTCTTTTACAATATCTTTTATTTCCTGCATTTTTTCTTTTTCTATTATTTTTTCAACAGGTGAAGGTAGTTCATTGAATAATTCAAATCCAAGTTTTTCATCTTCTTCAAATGTTGGGTCCTCTGTAATAGATAGTGCGGTTGAAAGCACTTTGTTTTTTTCAGAACTTGCCACCTTTATAGCATTTTGAATATGGTGTTTAATACAAGTACTTGCAAATGTTTTAAAAGAAGCATTTTTATCTTGTGAAAAGTTCATAATCGCTTTGTATAAACCAATCATACCTTCTTGAACGATATCTTCTATATCAGAGCCTACAAGAAAATACCTTCTTGAAATTTTATTTACTAAATTTTTGTATCTTATAAGTAGGGTGTTTACTGCTTCTTCATTTCCCTTTTGTGCCTTTATCGATAATTCTTCGTCGAGTAATTCTATCATTTTAACCTCTGCCTAAGTGCTTCAAAAACTACAATTCCACAAGCCACGCTAGCATTCAGTGAATTTACTTTGCCCATAAGAGGAAGGGTAACCACTCCATCACAGCAGGCAATTACAGATTTTTTAATTCCAAATCCTTCCGAACCGATAACAATGGCGATAGGAAGATTAAGATTTTGTCTATAAATATCATTTCCGTTTATTTCAGCAGCAAAAACCCAAACATCCGCTTTTTTAAGTTGCTCTATAGCCTGTTTTAGATTTACAACTTTTGCAATAGCCATTTCAGCTATAGCGCCGGTGCTAGTTCTAATAACAGTTTCATTTACATTACAAGCCCTATCTTTAGGGATTATAATTCCGTGAACGCCAGCACATTCGCAAGAACGAATTATTGCACCAAAATTGTGAGGGTCTTCAATGCCGTCAAGAACTACTATAAAAGGTTTTTCTTTTTTATCTTGGGCGATTTTTAGTATATCTTCAACAGTTGAGTATTTAAAATCAACCGTTTCAGCGATATAACCCTGGTGATGTGCCGTTTTTGAACGTTTATCAAGAGCAACTTTCGGTAGAAATTCTATTTTAATTTTGTTTTGACTGGCAAGAGAGATGATTTCATCTTTTCTTGTAGCATAATTTTTATCAACAAATATCTTATTTATTGTTTCTCCGCCGATTATTGCCTGACGTATTGCGTTTTTACCTTCAATATACATAAATTTTACTCCACGTTTCATTTTAGCATATATTAATAAAAATATCAATTCATTTTTTAAGTCTGTCTATAAACTACGCAATCGAAAATTTTTTAAAATTTACTTGCTGTGTTAATTTTAAAATGCCTCAAAACAGTCATTAAGGTTACAAAACTCCTGCTTTGAGACATTTTATGAGCCTTGCCTTGCTTTGTTTTAGGCAGACTTATGGTTTTTCTAAATTCCTTATACAATTTAAAAATAGTATATAAGTTTTGAAAAGTTAAAGAATTGATATTTTTAAAATTTCATCAAGCCTATCTTTATTTTCGGTTATATATAGATAGCCGATTAATGCTTCAAAAGCTGTTGCATAAGAATAATCTGCACTGCTTGCATTTTTTGCTTGATGTTTTGGTTTTGCGTTTCTAGCTCTGCGTACTATTTCACTTTCATCTTCGTTTAACAGGGGAATAATCTTTTCAAGTGCTTTAGCCTGAGAAGAAGCTTTACAATATTGAGAAGATTTATTGTGATAATTTTCAAGTTTTAAATTGCCACTTTTTAAAATATAATCTCGTACAAACAAGGTATGAACACTATCACCAATGAAAGCAAGGGGGAGGAGATTAGTACTTAAAAGTTCCTTTAATTTATTTTCTTCCATAAATTCCTCTTATGCTTAGACATTAAATCTAAACAATATTACATCGCCATCTTGAACAACATAATCTTTGCCTTCCATTCTTACTTTACCTTTCTCTTTTGCTTTTACATAACTTCCTGCTTCAAGTAAATCATTATAAGAAACAATTTCTGCTTTAATAAATCCTTTTTCAAAATCTGTATGAATTTTACCTGCTGCTTGAGGGGCTTTTGTACCTTTTTTGATTGTCCAGGCTCTAACTTCCTTTTCTCCAGCGGTTAAGAAACTCATAAGACCGAGAAGGTCATAACTTGCCTTAACAAGTTTTTCAAGACCACTTTCATTTATCCCAAGTTCTTCCTTGAACATTGTTTTTTCATCAATGTCAAGTCCAGATAGTTCTTCTTCAATCTTTGCTGAAAGGCTAATAACTTTAGCACCTTCCTTTTCTGCAAAAGCCTTGACTGCTTTTACAAAATCATTATCAGGCTTGTTTAAATCATCTTCGCCAATGTTTGCAACATAAATTACTGGTTTTGCAGTAAGAAGTTGAAGGTTTTTAAGTATTTTTTCTTCTTCCTCTCCATCAATTTCAACAGAGCGGGCAGGAAGATTGCTTTCAAGTGCTTCCTTAATTCTTGTCATTAAGTTAACGCCAGTTATTAAACTCTTATCTCCAGTTTTGACAAGTTTGGAGTCTTTTTCAAGTTTTTTAGTTATTTGCTCAAGGTCAGAGAGAGCAAGTTCTAAATTAATAACATCAATATCACGGAGCGGGTCTATAGAACCATTTACGTGTATAATTTTGTCGTTTTGAAAACATCTTACTACGTGGACAATTGCATCAACTTCACGAATATGACTTAAAAACTTATTGCCAAGTCCTTCACCTTTGCTTGCTCCAGCAACAAGACCAGCAATGTCAACAAACTCAATAGATGCAGGGGTAATCTTTTGAGTAGAATAAAATTCCCCAAGCCTGTCAAGTCTTTCATCAGGTACATCAACAACACCTATATTAGGTTCTATTGTACAGAAAGGGTAGTTTGCACTTTCTGCGCCAGCATTTGTTATTGCATTAAATAATGTGCTTTTGCCAACATTTGGCAATCCAACAACACCAATTTTCATAATTTTTTCCTCTTTGTTAATAAATAATATTGACTTTTATGTAAAAGTTTAAAAATCTATATATATTATATAAAAATAGGAGATTATAAGCAAACTAATTTAAATGATTTATAAAAATATTTATTTTTTGAATTAAAGTATAAAAAAAGTTCAACCTTTTTAGGGTTAAACTTCTTTTTAGAAAGATAGATTAAAACATTATTAACTTTCTAGTTCTTCGCTGTCTTCGTTGGCATTTCTTTCATCAGTATGAGCAGCCTCTTCAGCTCTTTTTTGCTCTGCTTCTTGTCGTTTTAATTCTTCTTGTTGACGTTTAAGTTCTTCTTCCATTTCTTTCTTATGTTGTGCAACAACTACATCAGTTTTTGCTTTGGTTTTAGCAGTTTCAACTTGCATTCTTGTAATGTTATCTTGCATTTTGCGAGGATTTTTAATCTTAGCTGAAGTACCTTTCTTAGTTTTGTTAACTTTCTTTTTAGCAACTTTATCTTCTTTTTTAATTGCTTTTTCAAGTTTAGCAATGCGTTTTTTGATATTCTTAAGATTTTTGTTTCTAGTTCTTTTCTTAGTCAAATCTTTGGCTTTGATACCTAAGCGTTTAAGCGTTGTAGGTTCTTTTCCGTCAAATGAACATTTTCCTTTGGTTTTTTCAGAAAGAAGGGTGTTAAGTGACTTTTCTTCGCCATTAATTTTAATATGGGTATCAGCAAAGTATTTAGCATCACCTCTTAAGAATGCTTGGTAAGCATTTTCCACCTGTTTTTTAGTAAAGCCAAAGTTCTTTAAGGAAGCTAACAAATCCATTTTTGCATCAAATGACATTTTATCAGCCATAAATTGTTCTGCTTCATCTGCGACTTCCATAGCCCTTCTAGAAGTCTTAGTTGCTCCCGCTAAAAGTTCGGTATGTTTAAGGTTAGCCTTTCTTTCATCAAGCATTGCCTCAACTTTTGCAACAGGTTCACGTTTATTTAACTCTGCTATTGTTGCAGTAATAGATGCATTATCTTTTCCCTTAAGCAGTTTTGAAAGATTGTCGAGGTTCAAACCTGTGCTTTCAAGAATCTCTGCATAGAAAGATGTTAATTCTTTAATTTCTGCTTTTGTACGATTATCTTTCTTTTCAGTTTCTGTACCTTTATTTTTCTTGTCCTTTTTTAATTTTCCACGAGATGCGGATTCAATAAATTGCTTAAGTGATTCAGGCTTACCAGCAAGAGCATCGTTCCAAGCGGCTTCAAAATCATCAGAAGCAGCCTTAAAAATTTCATTTTCTTTTTGTAAAAGCCAAATTTCTTTTTTCTGACTTTCAGCTATAGGAGTTGTTGAAACTTTTCCAATTTCTTTTTTATATTCTTGTGAAAGTCCGAGTTTATCAGCAAGTTTCTTAGCAGACCAATTAGGGTTGTTAGTAACGAGTTCTCTCATCTCAGCAGAAGTTTTACCAGCTTTAACCGCTAAAGATTCAATCATATCATAAACACTGTCATATTTTGTTTCAACTCTTGATTTATTATGATGTTTCTTTCTGCGTTTTAACTCTTGAGTGGCAAAATCACTTCCAACATTGTGGTCATTGCAATGTGATTCTACTTGAGCACGGCTATTGAGTCTATCAATTTCTCTATTGATAATTCTATTTGCTTTTCTTAGGTCAATCTTTCCCTTATCATCTCTTGATGCTTCAAGAAGTTCACGATATGTTGGACCATTTGGTTCAATGCGCTTATCACCTAATTGAGCATTAATCATTTCAGCTAGGATTTGGTTTGTTTTTTTCTCGCTAGTCATTGCTCTAGCATTTAATTCATCAAGGAATTTTTGTCTTTCGCTCTTTTCTTCACCTGGAAGTATATCAGTTGATAAGCCTAATCTGTCGACTAGTTTTATAACTTCTTTGTATCCAGCGATGTGAGTTTTTGCTACTTTTACGGCATCTTTTAGATTATTTTCATTGCTTGATTCGCGAGAACCAACTATTCCCATAATTACTTGATTGTCAATTACAGATTCGGCGAGTGTACCATTTACAACACCATTTAAAACACTGAGTATTCCGTCGTATTTTTTCTTATCAGTAGGAGTAATTTCAGAGTTCTCTTCTGCTTTTTCAGCAAGAACCATTGAAGATGCAATGTCACTTAATAATCGTTGAGCAGATGCTTTATCCATTCCTTTAATAAGATGTTCATTTACGAAAGATATTTTTTCTATTTCTTTAACTTTTCTAGATACAATTTTATCAAAATCTTTCTTTTCAATTCCGGCATCTTCTAAAATATGGTTACCTTCAAGTGCTGTTCTTAAAGTTTCAACTTTAGGTGAAAGAGCGTTTCCTGCATTTTTAATAGCATTCTTTGCTTTATTAAATTTTTCAAGCAGGGCATAAAGTTCTTTTTGCCTCTTATCGCCATCTTTCTTAGCAAGTTGATTAGCAAGGTTTTCTATAGTTCCTACATTGCCACTATTGAAAACTTTATCTAAATTAGGTAGTAGTGTTTCAGGAGCATCATCAGTGAGGTAAGTTTGAAAGATGTCTTCAAAATTTGTCAATAAATATTTTTTCAAGTCGTTAGAAGCACTTTGAAGATTTGTTAAGCCTTCATCAGCATTTAATATAGAAGAAATGTTTTTTGCTGCAGATACATCTGGACTATTTGGAACACTTCTGTCTATATAAGAATAAGGAGGTTTTGTTTTTGAGTGAACCTGATATGTTTTTTCAACAATTATTCTCTTTATTGGCGAAATCGCTTCTGTCTTACTAAAATATTTATCTTCTTTATTTAGAATATCTTCTTGAATATTGGCAAAACCATTGGTTTTGATATATTCTCCAGCTTGATGAGCATTAGCAACATACTGTCTATTATCTTGAGCATCTCTATCAATTGCATCGATGCTTTGTGAAACTTGCTGTCCAGCATTTATTATAGTTTGATAAATTTGTGATTGTGCTTCTTCAGAAAGTTTTCCAAATATTTTTTCTACCTTTTCTCTGTTGAAATTTTCATCATTAGCAAGTCGTCTTGCAAGGGTAGGGGCATAGCGTTCAACTAAAGCTATGCTTTGTTTTTCAGTTAAACGAGAAGAGCAGAACATTTTTGTAAGTTGCCTATCTCTAGCCTTACCAATATTTTTTTCTTGTTCTCCTTGAATAGCGTGTTCTTGTTCTTGAGTAGATACGGCTTTTTCTAATTTTGAGATAAAGGTGCTAAGTCTTTGTCTACTCTCACTAGTTTGCTTTAAATAATCTTCATCACTCATTTCAGCAGGTTTCGTTTGAAGGCCAAATGTTTTTTCTATGGTTTCCTGTCTTTTTTCTGCAGGCATTGCTTTGAACGTTGAGTCCATAAATTCTTCTATGTGTTTATTACGTTCTTCTTCAGTCTTTGCCTGTTGAATAAGATTTAATTGAGCAAGCATTGCCTGTTTAATATGAAGTCCGTCTGGACCAACCATTTGGCTTGTTCTAGATGGATTTGTAGGGTTTCCGTCAGGTCCAATAGGCTTAGGACTATTTGTAAAACCAACACCATATTCATCATAGGCCTCTTTAAATGGACCAAATTCAGTAGCTATTGTACCTTGAAGTTCTTTTTCTGCTAAATGTGTTTGTTCAGTTGCATTACTTAAATCTTTTTCTTTTGATAAGAAGTTTTCAGCACCTTCTTCATCTTCTGCTTGTTGATTTTCAAAATCTTTGACTTTTTCTACCGCAACTTTATAAGGAGTATATTTAAATTTATCACTTAATGTTGTTGTTAAAGTTCCTGCACCAGCAATAGCAAGACCGATTATACCAAGAATTCCAAAACCAGTTAACAAAGCACCAATAGCGATAAATACGCCAAGGTAAGCAAAGGCTGTTCCGAATGAGTCTGCAATAGCAGAATAGTCTTTTTCAGTACCTTTAATCAATGTTCTTTTTGGTTTTGCTTTTGGTTTAGGTTTCTTTGGATCTGCTATGTTCCCAATAGGGTCAGGTCTAAGATTTGGGGTGTTAGGTTCAGTAAGTGAAGCATCTCCAGGTTTTACAGGAGGAGTATCATCTCCGCCACCTTTTTCGTCAGGTTCTGGATTTTCGCCTGGATTTTCTACTATTGGTGGTTCTCCATCATCCCCAGGAGGATTGGTTATTCCTGGACCATCTGGAGGAACTCTTGGTGTGTCGCCACCAGGTTTTTTAGGTTCATCACCACCAGGTCCACCGCCAGAGCCACCACCGTCAGGACCAGGGTCTACTAAATTAATATCATCTTCAGGAGGTAAAACAACTTCATCCTCATCTTCAGGAGGTTGTTCAATAAGACCATCTTGATTATATTCACGATTGTTCACTTGAACATTAAAGTTTGAACTATATTCTTTTGTATCTTTTTCTTCAAAAGGAAAACCTAAAGAATTATCTATGTTTCTACCATTTTGTTGACTAAAAGCCACACCAGGAAGTGCTGAAATTGTATTGATAGCATCAATAGCCTCTTTTGTTAATTTTCCATCTTTAGTTTTTAGATCAAAAGCATAGTATTGAGGAGTATTGTCACTTCCCATAGCGGTGAGTTTAAATACTATTCTAGGAGTTTTTGTATCAGGGTCATATTGAAGATAGAAACTATCGCATCTTCTAAGATAACCATTTGAACTCATAAAGGTTTCGCCAGTACTTTCCTGGGTAACGAAAACAAAAGGATGTTTTGTTGCCTCGTTCTTTTTGGCTTTAGATTGATCCCAAAAACCTTGGTCAATTGCGGTAAAACTATAGTCGCTCATTTTAATTTTCTGATTTCCTTGAAGTCTAGTAGTATAAAGGTTAATAAGTTGAGGAGGGAAATCTTTAAGACGGGCAGGGGTATTGCAGAAACTATTTTTTTCGTCAAGAAATTCAGGAATAGCATCAGTATGCAAATCTACTCCAATTCCATTTTCTTTTTCTGTTTGATAAGAATAAGTTGCGCCATCATCTAGGCAGGTAATTTTTACGCCTATAGCACTTGTAGATATTTCATAAGTCTTGTTATCCTGTGCAAGAATACTGAAACACATTTCACCCTTTCTATCTACGACAGAAAGAGCACTTGCAGGTGGTGCAACAGTCAGTGGAAAAATTCCTTCTGGCAATGCTTTTCCTTCGGTATCTTTAAATAGATTTGGATTTGGCAGAGCAATAGAATATGATTCATCTTTATTTTTATCTATTGAAAGTATTGAAGTTTTTTCAGTTGTTGGTTTTCCGCCTTCTTCAGTAGGTTCATTATCTAAATTTTGCCAGAACTCAAAAAGATGTTCAGCTTTTTCACTCATACCTACTTCTTGCTTTACAATCCAAGGTTTGCCGTCTCTCATAATAGGGTGTTCTTCATCACCAACTTTTTCAACTAGTGTAACAGTGTTTAATGCGTGAGAACGAGTATCTTGAATTCTTCTTTCTCTTTTTTGTTTTGCAGGACCGCCTTGTGCGTCTGCAGTTTCAATACGAAGATCTCTGTCATTAATTCCTACGCGATAATTTTTAGTGTAAGTTTTGCTATCTTTGTGCTCAAACTCATATTTAGTTTCACCATTACCATAAGATGTAGTGGTAGATTCTTGATTTTCTCTTTCTAATTTTACACCCATTTTTTCAATTCTTTCAATCGCAGCCATAGATTCAGGGGTAAGGTTAGTGTCAGAATCTCTCTTTAAATCAAAAGCATAGTAGTCAGGTGTTTTATCGCCCTCTGTTAACTTGATTTTAAAAACAATTTTAGGAACACCTTTTTCATCATATTGAAGATAGAAACTTTCACATCTTCTTAAACTGCCGTTTAAAACTAAACGAGGAACAGGATCATCCTTTTTAGTAAAGAAAACAAAAGGAAATTGTGCAGATTCTTTTTTGCTATCCCAAAAACCGCCAATACTGTTAATAGTAAAGTCGCCAAGTTGTTCAGCTTCATTACTCGCTTGTTGTCTTGTTGCGTAAAGAGTCAAAAATTGAGAAGGAAAATCTTCAAAGTTTTGAGGTGTCTGACAGAATGAATTGTTATTATCTAAAAATTCTTTAATTATATCAGTGTGCATATCAATTGCAACACCAGATTCGCGTTCTGCTTGGAAAGAATAATCCTTGCCGTCATCTTCGCAACGAATATTAACGCCAGTAGCATTAGTTGTAATGGTGTAAGTTTTTCCACTTTTTGCTTTAATTGTGAACTTAATTTCGCCATTATCATTTTGAACATTTAAATTGTTATTTTCATCGGCAGTAATTTCCAGTTGACTTGTTAGTCCACTTTCACTAAGAAGGCCCTCAATAGAATTACTATCAGCATCTTTAAATAGACTTAAATTAGGGAGATTAATAGTATATACATTAGGTTTAGTTTCGTTTTTGTCAATACTAAGGATTGAAGTTTTTTTACCTTCAATCGAACTAGAGAACTCAAGAAGATGACCAGCCTTTTCACTCATCCCAACTTCTTGAGGAACAACCATAAATTTATCGTCAACGACATCAGTAACAAATCTGCCGTCAATTACTTTACCGACCTTAACATTATTAACAACGCTAGAGCGGTCTTTATCAATTCCTTTAGCCATAGAGATTTCTCCTTTTATATATATATAAATTATACATCATTATAAATATGTTTGTCAAGATATTGCGAATGATTGAAGTTAAAAATTCTAAATATTGTAAAAAGAATTAAAGAAAGACGATTTTAGACAAAATTTTATAAAAAAAGGGTGAAGAGAGGG
>CARXKP010000021.1:14204-18373 GCA_949096025.1 uncultured Eubacteriales bacterium | reverse complement strand
AGGGTAAGTTTTTAAAAGGTGGAATATGATTAAAAAAAGATACTCAAAAAACTCAAATTGTTTAAAACTTTGTGCTATGTTTCTTTTCCCTTTTGCTCTTTTTGGAGGAATTGCTTTAACTGCTCAAAAATCTTCTTTTGCTGCAGAAGAAGCTCAGGTAAAATATTATAGCGAAAAAGTTGATGTTACCAACTCTAACTTTGAACAAGGCGGTACTTATTTTCTTAAGGGAGATTCTCTTTCTGGCTGGAATGCCATTGAAACTGAAAGTACTGCTACTGGTATGCTTATTGATGTAGGTCAAGGCACGAACACAGAAGAAGGAAATAACGAAACCTCTACATTCTCCGATCACAAAGATGACTATATGCTTTCATCTAACCCTGGTTCTCACGGAAGTGATAGCCGTATTTTGCTTATTAATTCTAAAGCGAACAAAAATCAAAGTAATGTTCAGGCAATAAAAGGATATAGATCTTCTAGTATCACACTAGAAGCAAACTCTTATTATGTATTCTCTGTTTCTGCAAAGGCTATGCTTAATGGAGATGACTTTGCTAACGGTTCTATTTATATTAGTGGTCTTACTGATAAAGATGGAAATGCTTTAAAAGTAGGTTATGAAAATTTTACTAACACTACGTGGAAAGAATTTTATTTCTATATCGCAACAGGAAGTTCTTCTCAAACAGCTACTATTGACCTTTATCTTGGAAGTGTAACTGGGGCAAGAAGTTCTGGTGCAGTATTTTTTGATAATGTAAATGTTACAAGACAATCTCAAAATCAATTTATGGAAGAATGTTCCCATTATGGATATAAGGATCAAGATAAAACACTCATTGAATATTCTAACAAAGATGAATGGGTAGGAAATGAAATTAACACTATTTTCGTTATAAACTCTCTTCAACCTGATTTTTATATTCTAGAAGAAACAAAAGATATGAATTTTGATTTTGAAGATGAATTTGATTCTAACTCGGACACTCTCGGTGACCACTGGAAGATTATTGCTGGCGGAAAATCAAATGCTTCTGCTAGAGTTGTAGATATCAGAGATATGCAACCTCGTGATTTCCGTGATATAACTGGATTTGAATATGTTGGTGACGATTTTAGTTATGACAACTCCCAAGCCCTAGTACTTTGGACTAACTCAGATAATTCAACAAATGGTGGTTATATTGGTGTTATGTCTGACGCATTTGATATAGATGCGCACGGAATTTATAAGGTATCTGTAAAAATGAAGATATCTGCAATGAATGGAAGTGGCAATTTCTATATTCAAGTAAAAGAAAACGAATATATCTATTCTGCCTACCCTACTCTTTTAAATAGTGATAGTGATGCCAAAAATTATTATTCACTTCAAAGTGGAAAATCAAGTGGCATATCTGCAAACACTACTAATGCCTGGGAAAACGACTATCAAACTGTTGAACTTTATATCAAAGGACATAGTTTATTTAATACTTCAGTTAACCTTGAATTATGGTTAGGAGATTCTTCTGCTTCTGCTGAAGGTTGCGTT
The DNA here is from genome assembly GCA_949096025.1 of uncultured Eubacteriales bacterium. Taxonomy (GTDB): domain Bacteria; phylum Bacillota; class Clostridia; order Christensenellales; family UBA1242; genus Caccovivens. The sequence continues at coordinate 16,836 of CARXKP010000021.1, read as the reverse complement.
GTTGTTGATAACATTAAAGTTGAAAGATCAAACCAAGCTTCATTTACAGAAGCTTCTAACAAACTTGAACTTAAATGGAATGAAAGCGAAGAAACAACAATCAATAATTCAAGTTTTAATTCTACAGAAAATTCATCTTTTGAAGGTAAATATCCTGTTAAGGCAACAAGTTGGGAAGTAACCAAAGAGAATGATAGATATAATGAAAGCGGTATCATTTATCTCGAAGATAACTCACAGGAAAAATATAATGCATTATATAAAGATAAGGATTATAATTGGGCAGGAATTAATCCAAACAAAAACAGTAATCCAAACAATGTTTATATGATGTTTAACAAAGAAAACAGTTATCAATCTATTCAATCAAACACTGCTACACTTTCAGCTGATTCATATTATAAACTTTCATTTGAATATTATAATCAAGATTATAAAAACCTTAAATCTTCAAAAATGAAAGTTGAAGTTATTGACGAAAATGGAATTACACTTTTCACTAAAAATAACATTCAAAGTTCTGACAACTGGTCTAATATGGAAATTTATCTGCATACAGAAAAGATTGTTAGTCATACAATAAAAGTCAAACTCAGTCTTGGAGATAGCGAAGACAAAGTTGGCGGAATACTTTATCTTGACAATTTCACTTTAGAGGCAAATGCAAGTTACGAAGATTTATTTAAAAATGCAACAAATAAAATAGAATTTGGTTCATACTACTTAAATCTTGACAGCGAAAAATTTACAGGGGTAAAGAACTCACCTGCTTACACTCTTTCAGTTGATGAAGTCTATGACCCTAACTATACTACAAGTGATTGTGGAACTATAGGTGGAATTGCTTATGGAAAGGAAAATGCTTATGGCATTGAAAATGACAGCAACTTACTTGTAATTACTAATAGTGTTGCTTGCAGTTCTACCTTAAAATCAAATTACAATCTTACTGTTGAAGCAGACAAATATTATGAACTCACTTTTGATCTTGCTACTTTCTTTGGAGAGAATGCAGGAAACACAAATGACGACCATAAAGAATGTAAGTATGGCGTTAAGGTAACTATCGACGGATATGAAACTATTGAAAAACTGGTTGGAATTGAAGAACTTAGAAATTATAAAATTTACTATCATAGCACATCAGCCTCTACCCCACAAATTTCATTTACTCTTATTTCTGATTGTGATAACACAAGTGGAAGTGCAATAATTACTAACCTTGACTTTAAAGAATCTAGTGAATATGATTTCACTAATGCATCGCAAAATTCTGGTTATAACAAAACGGTGTTTACCGCAAAAGAATCTACTGTAACTGATGACGATAGCAATAATGATGATGACTCAAATAATAATAACACAAGTTCTGCAAAAGATAATTTATGGATACTCATTCCTTCTCTAATTATGGGACTTGCTCTTATTATAGCAATAGTTGGTATATTCTTAAGAAAAATTAAGATTAAGAAGATTGAAAAAATTAAGAAAGATGCTTATGATAGAAAAATTAGCGTTGACCACGACTTAATTCTTAGCCAAGCACAAAAGAAGAGAGATGAAGAAGTAAGTGATCTTCAAAAAGCAAAGACTCACCTATTGGAAGAAAAACATGTTCTTGAAGCTGAACATAAAGAATATGTTAAAGAGCAGAGAACGCAAAATGCTGGAAAACTTTCAAAATCTATTGAAATGCAATTTAAGAAATACAATTCAGAAATTGCAAAAATTGACCAAAAGATTAACATAATTAAAGAAAAGATAGATTACTGTATGACTGCTGATTATTTGCTTAGTCTTCAAAGAAGATATGCAATGGAAGCAGACGAAAAAATAAATGCAGAGAAAAAAGAAAGAAAAGCAAAAGCAAAAAGTGCTAAGAAAGAGCAAAAATCTAAATAATTAAAGAAAAGACCTTTATAAATTGAAGGTCTTTTTTATAACATTCCAGTAAAATAGAATTTTTATAAAAAATAATGTTTTTAACTATAAATTTTTAAAGTAACAACTTTTTACTTTTACTAATAAATCTTTTCAAAAATGATGCAAATACATAAAATTTATGATATAATAATAGTATGGAAATAATAGATATAATTGATATTAATGGTAGGTTAACTGGAAAATCTTGTAGCAGAAAAGATGCTCATAAATATGGTTTATTACATCAAGCAAGCGGTGTAATTATTTTGTCTAAATTAAATGGGGGGGGGGATGGAATACTCTCACAACAACGCTCTTATAAAAAAGAAAAGAATGCTGGACTATGGGATATGTCTGCTAGTGGACATATTGAGTCAGGAGAATCCCCTCTCAATTCTTTGATTCGTGAAATAAAGGAAGAAATTGGTATTGAAATAGACAAGGAAAAGTTACACCTATTAGGAAAATTTTGGAGAAATGAGATTTATAGAGAAGATTTTATTGAAAACGAACTAGACTACATTTATATCGCTTGTTTAGATATTGATTTAACAAAAATAAAAATACAAGAAGAAGAAGTTGAGAATATTTCATTAATTTCAATTAATAAGTTTAAAAATATGATAGATAGCGGAGAAGTTGTAAAGAGAGAAGAAGTCTGGAAATCATTATTTAATTATATACAAAATAATGTTGAAAATAAAAATTG
>CARXKP010000021.1:0-14194 GCA_949096025.1 uncultured Eubacteriales bacterium | reverse complement strand
ATTGTTCGTAGTTTTTATAACAACAAAAAAACTAAACCATTTTTGGTTTAGTTTTTTAAATCTTATTTAAAAATAAATTTTAGCTTTTTTAGACAACAAATTGATTATTCTTCATCATCATCGTAATCATCATCTTCTTCATCATCGTCGTCATCATCAAAATCATCAACGTCGTCTTCGTCGTCAAAGTCATCGTCAAAGTCGTCATCATCAAAGTCTTCTTCAAAGCCTTCATCACCTTCTTCAAGTTCCTCTGCCTCTTCACTGAATTCTTCATCACCAAAACTTAAGTCTTCATCGTCAAAGCCGATATCAGCACCCATTTCATCATCGTCATCATCAAGCATACCTGCTTTAGTTAAATCATTTACAGAAGCCATTTCGCCAAGTTCATCATACATAGAATCAGAATCATCATCGTCATCAGAAGATACCATAAAATCTTCCCATTCTCCTGAAAGTTCGCCCTCTTCTCCCTTATGTTCTTTTAAGCAACTTACACACATAATATCATCAGGTTGAATATAGTTTGTTTTACAAATTGGGCAAAGTTCTAATTCATCTTCATCATACTCATCTTTCTTTGCTTCCATTTCTGCTTTACAAACTGAACAATACTTATCCTTTTTTTGAATATAATTTAGTTCACATCTAGGACATCTAATATAAACTGGTTTTTTCATATTTTCTCCTTACTTCTAATTTAATCCTTTTATATTTAATTGTTTCTATCACATTATACTATTGTCTTTATAAAATGTCTATTATTTTTTTAAAAATTTTTATTTTTTTTAAAATTTTCAGCATCTTCCAAATTAGTTTCCGCTTGACTTTTCCTTAAATACAATGGTGCTAGTAATTCTGGGCTTATAAACTCACCTTTTTTTTGCTTAAGCAAAGCTAGTTCGAGTAAATACTCTGCAGGTATATCAATATAATCGTCAACTCCCGCAATCTCCTCTTCCTTTAAGCCGATTTTCTTTCCTGGGAGATTTTCAAGTTCATCCCTTTGAACCATTCTCTCCTTTCCAATCTTTTCACCGTCTTTTGAAAACTGACAAATAAAATATAGTCCGCTTAAAGCATCAATTACTGTATAAAATTCCTCATTTTCAACACTTTCTTTAAGGTATGTATATGCCATCAGTTCATTGGTAGTTAATGCAACAATATTTTTATTACCGCCACCTGCAAGAAATCCTTTAATAAGAGAAATGCCTATTCTTAGCCCTGTAAATGAACCAGGTCCAATAACTACTGCATAACTATCATTATCTTTTAATTCTACATTTAATTGCTCCAAAATCTCATTGAGTTTTGGAAGAATATTCTCAGAGTGCTTACAATTTGAATCTAATTCTTTATAGCCAAATTTACCTTCAACATTTACTCCAATAAGAGCCTTTTTAAAAGCAGTAGAAATTGCTATCATTCTCCGCCTCCCATACTTGAAACTATGATCTTTCTATCATTATCACCCTGCCTAGTTATACTAATTTGAATGTGTGGGCATTTAATTAAGCCCTTAACTTTTTCAGGCCATTCAACTAGCACAATTCCATCTAGCGATTTTAAATCAAAATATTCATCAAAGCCTAGTTCCTGTGCTTCTGACAGATTTTCAAGTCTATACATATCAAAATGATAAACTGGAACTCTTCCATTTTCATAAACATTTAATAGAGTAAATGTTGGACTTGTAACAAGTTCGGTTGACCCAAGTCCCTTAACAAACCCTTTTACAAAATGTGTTTTTCCACTACCTAAATCACCAACTAATGTAAAAACAACGCCTTTGCCAACTGACTTTGCAAGTTTTTCTCCCACAAGCATTGTTTCATTTTCACTTTTTGTAACTATTGACAATATGTTTTCCATATTTTCTCCTAATTCACATAAAATTCTTTAATTTATATCCATATTTTTTCATAATAAATCTATATAATAATATTGAAAATACTGCAAATATAATTCCTAGACTTAATCCTAATAAGGTATCTGTAAAATAATGAGCACCGAGTACCATTCTTGATAGAGCTATTAGCATTGGAAATAAAGTTAAAGCGAATGTACCAAGCAATCTTGTCCACCAATCTTTTCTTACCACAAACAAAGTATAAATTAGATATGTTGCAAATATTCCAGCACACAAACTATGACCAGAAGGCATACTATAGCCTGTTTCATTTCCATAATTTAATATATCATCGTAGCTAACAAATGGCCTATCCCTTCTAATTATTAACTTTAATAAAAAATTGACAACCGAACCAATTATAAAGGTCATTAAAAGTGCAAGACTTAATTTCCTGTCCTTTAAAAATACTAATATAAAGGTTAATAAAAAACCTAGATAACTTCCAAGTAATGTGACTATTTGAAAAAATGTTATCCAGCCAGTAGTAGCATTTGATTGAAAAAACTTTATAATATTATATTCAAACCCCATAACATATATATTTTAACAAATTTTTCAAAAAAAAACAACAGAATTTGTTATTCTGCTGATTTTTTCAATTTACTAATTGTAAAACCATCATCTATTTCATAGATTTCTGTTATAAAATCGCTATCTGAGTTAAGCATAGATAAAAATTTATTCATATTATTATACATAGCTCTATTTTTATGAGTAACTTTTTCAGGACTATGAAGTAAACCACCTAATAGAATATTATCAGTAAAAATAGTTCCGCCTTCACTAAGCATACATTTCAAATTAGGCAGATATTTATAATATTGTCCTTTAGGGCCATCTAAAAATATAAAGTCAAATTTACAATTTTCTTCTTTAAGTTTTTCGAGTTTTTCTTGTGCGTCACCCTCTATCAGTCTTACTCTACTGGACAAGCCTACATCTTTAAAATTATTCTTTGCTTCGATTATACACTTTTCATTCTTTTCAATAGTCGTAAGTTTAATTAAAGGATTTTGATTTAACATAATAATTCCTGAATACCCTATCGCGGTACCTATTTCAAGAATATTTGTATATCCTTCTTCTCTTATAATCTCACAAATCTTTTTAATTGTTTGATTTCGAACTATTGGAATATGATTTTCTCTTGCAAAACTCTTTAACTTTTCTATCTTTTGAGTTATTTCCATAGCATACCTATCCAAGAGTAACAATAGTAAGTATCATTGGACGGCGCTTAGTGCGTCTAAAGATGAAGTTTGAAATATTTCTACGAAGTGATGCTCTAATCATTGTTGGGTCAACACCACGCAAATCTGCCTCTTTTAGAGATGCAATTATGCAAGCTTTTGCATCTTGAACAAAACTTTCTTGTTCATCAGCATAAACCACACCACGAGTAATAATAAATGGTTCGCCAAGGATTTCACCAGCAACATTATTGATATTTACACATACAACGCAAATACCATCTTCAGAGAGTTGTTTACGCTCTCTCAGTACATTACTATCCATATCACCTATTCCTATACCGTCAACGAGGCGTTGTCCTGCTTTAACAACCCCTGCTGCCTTAATGGAATTTTGTGATATTTCTACCTGCATTCCTATGCTAGGAAGCAAGATATTGCGTTCTTCCATTCCAAGTGACATAGCAAGTTCTTTATGAGTTTTAAGATGTCTATATTCTCCGTGAACTGGCATAAAGAATTTTGGTTTTACAAGGCTGTGCATAAGTTTTAATTCCTCTTGGCAAGCGTGACCTGATGTATGAACTTCAGCAAGTTCATCATAAATAACATCCGCACCGAGTTTATAAAGTGCATTGATAACATTATAAACATTCTTTTCATTTCCAGGAATTGGAGATGCTGAAAGTATAACAAGGTCATTTTCTCTTATTTTTAGGCTTTTAAATTCGCCTGCTGCCATTCTGGTAAGAGCACTCATTGGTTCACCCTGACTTCCAGTTGTCATAATAAGAATTTCTTTATCATCCATCTTATCAACTTTTTCAAGGTCTACAATATTTTCACGGTCAAATTTAAGTTCACCAAGTTTTAGAGCAACTTCGCTTACATTTACCATACTTCTACCGGTAAATGCAACCTTTCTTTTATATTTTTCAGCAATACTAAGTATCTGTTGCATTCTGTGTATATTTGAGGCAAATGTTGCAACTATAATACGATTATCTGCGTGATTTTTAATTATATCATCAAGAGTTCTACCGACAGACTTTTCACTCATTGAATAACCCTTTCGGCAAACATTTGTGCTTTCACAAAGTAATAATTGAACACCTTTTCTTCCTATTTCGCCAAGTCTAGGAAGGTCAGTCATCTCTCCGTCAAGTGGCTCATAGTCAATCTTAAAGTCACCAGTATGAACAACTGTTCCTGCAGGAGTTGTGATTGACAAAGCAAGTGAGCCTGCAATAGAATGGCTTACTTTAATAAATTCAATAATAAAATTCCCCATTTTAAGCACATTTCTTGGCTTTACCGCAACACCTTTAAACTTAACTTTTGGATGCTCTTTCATCTTATTTTCAACAAGGGCAAGAGTAAGTCTTGTTCCATAAACTGGCACTTGTATCTGTTCAAGTAAAAATGGTACTGCTCCTATATGGTCCTCGTGACCGTGTGTCAAGAATAAAGCTTTTACTTTATCTTTATTCTCAATAAGATATGTCATATCTGGTATAACTATATCTATGCCAGGCAGGTCATCATCTGGAAAAGTAAGACCAGCATCAATAATGATAATTTCATTATTATACTCAAGCGCAGTCATATTCTTACCAATCTCACCAACACCGCCTAAAAAAGTAACTTTTAGTTTGTTATTATTCATATATTCTCCTTTTTATTTTTAAATTTTTATCACAAAAAAATCATCAAAAAAATGATTTAATCATCTACTTTAATATAATACTTGGCTAAAACGCCTTGCAAAATTCAATAAAAAATGGTGCCTTAAAACGCACAGCAAAACTATTTAATTAAATTATATATTTTGCGTCTTCAATTTTATCAACTTCTTCAAGTCTTTTTGGAGAAAGAATAGTATCATTATCAACATAAAATCTCATTCCCTGACTTGAAAAGAAACAAACCATTTCTAAAATGTGCATAAAAGCAGGTACTACTGGAAGCAAAATAATGATTGCGTAAAGCCCAAGTACCATTGAAAGTACTACTGAAAGCACATATACAATAAGTGCTGATGAGTAAACTCTTGCCCCTCTTCTTAGAACAACTCTCATACCAATTGTATATGATGAAAGAATATTATGGTCATAAACCACCTTTGCAGGAGCCCAACCAGCATTAAATAATTCCTTAATTGCCATAAGAAGTGCTGCAATTATAACAAATATAAATGGCAAGAGATGATCAAAAACATTATTATTAACACGAGTAATTCCCCACATTGAAAGGAGTATTATAAAGTTGAAAGGCAAAGCATACAGTGCCTTGACACTAGCATAGGCTAAACTTGATTTAAGTGTTTTTAGAAATGTGCCGGTAAAACTTTGTTTTTGGCAAGCAGACATATAACCATACATAAGTTCACAAGTTACAATTTTGCCTATGTTTAATAGAATTGGCATAAGCAAGAAAATAATTATACAAAAGTAAATAGCGATGCCTACATTACCCTTAAACATAAATTGTAAAAAGTAAACCATATAATTGGCAATAACTGTCAAAGCATTTGCAAATGAAGCACCATAAAGAGTTCCCGTTTCCCAAACCTCATTAAGTCCTGCTTTTTCACTTGCAAGAGCACTATAATCAAAATAGTTTTTATAAAAAATTGCCAAAAGACCTACACAAAGAGCAAAAGACAAAATATGGTAAACAAGAAGTTTCCATACCTCAGCAAAGTTTGCACATAAAAGTCTACAAGAATTTTTAAACATCATAATTTATTTGCCTACTGTCCATCTATTAAGTTTGACTAAATATTCTAACTTGATAATATTTTACTACATAAAAACAAATTTGGCAAGAAAAATCTTGTCAAATTTGTAAATTTATATTCTAAAAATTGTGTTTTACATCAACTATTTTGTAAGTAATATCTCCACTGTCCAATTTAATTGTCACTCTTTCCCCAATCTTCTTACCTATAAGGGCAGAACCTACTGGTGAATTGTTGCTAATTATTCCTTTTGCAGGGTTGCTTTCAGTTGAACCTAAAATTTGAAGTACCAAGTTTTCATCAAATTCTTCATCATAAACTGTAACAGTTGAGCCAATACTTACCTCACCTTCATTTGTTGGTTTATCTATAATTTTGCAGTTTAAAAGGATATCTTCCATCTCTCTTATTTCTGCCTCAATTTGTGCTTGTTCTTCTTTTGCTGCATCATATTCAGAGTTTTCAGAGAGGTCACCAAATTCTCTTGCTATAGCAATTTTTTCGCTTGCCTCACCTCTTCTTGTTGCTTTATAATAATTTAATTTTTCTTCTAATTGCTTTTTTCCTTCTGCGGTTAAAAAATGTGTCATACTAAACTCTCCTTTATTGGAAATTTAAAAAAATCACTTGTCAATAACTATGACGAAGCAATATTTTCCCATTTCTTTAATTTCCTTTTATAGTATATTCAAAAATTAGAAAAAAGTCAACTAAATTTAATATATTTGAATTTTTTTTAGGGTTTTGCAAAAGATATTTTTATCGGAGGAATATATGCTTACTATTATTTCTTTTTTACTTACCCTTATAGGTAGTGTAAATTGGCTTATGATAGGACTACTTCAATATGACTTTGTGGCTGGAATATTTGGCTATCAAGCAAGTGTGTTATCTCGAATTGTCTATATAATAATAGGTGCTTCTAGTGCTGTACTTATATTTAAACTTATTAAAGGTAAAGGAACTCTTAATGTTCTATCAAGACGGAACAAGAAAGATGCCATTGAAAAACTAAAAAAAATGGGACATAAGGACAAAGAAAAAGAAGACCTTTCCCCTGCCTACAATGTAGAAAGCGGAAAGGACAATTTTGATGAAATTAATATTGATGTTAATGATGACTATGAAGAAGACCCACAAAGACCTACAAGCCTATTTGATGAACATTTTGATGATAGAGGTAGATTATGAATTATAGAAATATATCTCTTATCACCCTTATTATAATTTTTTGCGGTTGTCTGTTTTGCACTCTTTTATTTAATATTCTATAATCATTTATGATATTTACTATTTGAATTAATCATAAATGCTCTATAAATTTGTTCAAGTAATATAATTCTTGCAAGATTATGAGGATAAGTCACCTTTCCAAAGGAAACTTTATCCTCTATTTTTCTTTTTACATCACTGCTTACACCATAAGAGCCACCTATAACAAAAGTTATACTGCTACTCTTTAGAGAAATATCTTTTATCTTTGAGGCAAACTGCTCGCTTGTTAGTTCTTTTCCTTGAATATCAAGTAAAATACTTTTACCTTCCAGTGCAGACAAAATTTTTTCTCCCTCAACAGAAATTATTTTGTCAACAACCTCATATTTGTTTTGTTCTTCAACTTCTTTTACCACCACCTTACAAAATCTTGACAATCTTTTAAGGTATTCTTTCTCTGCTTCAGACCAAAACTTTTCCTTAAGGTTTCCAACACAAACTATATTAATAGTTATCATAAAATGCCCCAAATAAATGAAAATATAGTTATAACTCCAACAATAATAAAAGTTGTATAAATAAGTACTTTATTAATTTTATCGAGTTTAAACTCACCTTCATCCTGTTGTAACTTGTGAGAAATATCACTCTGCAAACCACTCTTTAAGGCTCTCTCACTATATTTTTCATCAAACTTCTCAAAGAACTCTTCTCTCAAATTGTTCTCTGAAAATTCTTCTCCATTTCCTCTTGAAAGTAATTCAACTTCTTTTAAGTATTTTTCTCTTTCATATTGCTCTATCATTGCTCTTTGCATTGTATTCATTTTATCAAAAGCAGATTGTCTAAATAATCGTTTCAATAAGAACTTCAATACAATGAATAAGACTGCAATAAGAAGCACCATAAATAGCATTCCAAGTATTGGCGAATTTGAAAGCCAAGCATCTAAAATTACAAAACCTTTATTCAGTCCAAGTCCGTGAAAGGATGAGTATCCCATAAACACAGAAATAGCATTATTCATAAAATGGATAATCATTGCAGGGAAAATACTTTCACAGCCCAGTGCTATATATCCCACAAGCATACCTATTAAGGTTGCATAAAATGCCTGTTCAATATTTAAGTGCAAAAGTCCAAAAAATAGTGCTGAAAAGAATATCGAACCCCAAAGCCCAAGTGGCGACAATCCTTTAAGCAAAAGCCCTCTATGTGCTGTTTCTTCACATACTGCTGGAAGTACTGCAGTAAAAATAAGTTCAACAATCAAAAGCCAAAATGGATATGATTTCATTGGCGAGCCAGAAGAAAAGTGATAGCCAAAGGCAGTAAGAAATGCATTAAAAAAGGTTGTAATAAGTACATTTAAAATATATACTACTATTCCTATTACGATAGACAGGCAAACCTGATTAAATTTTATCTTTTTAAAGCCAAAAAACTTGGCAACATTTTTATTTGAACTTTTTATAAGCCTGCCAAATAAAAAGAATGAAACACAAAATAGCAACCCAACCTGTACAATCAAATTGAGTAAATAACTTCCGATATCATTTTTTAAAAAATCAAGTACCCCAAACGCTGATAACATTCTTATTGTAGCAAACATCACAACAATTGGAAGGTAACACAGCATAGTAACCCTGATTAGTTTGTTTCTATAAGACATTATTCTCCCTTTACTTTTGTATTCTACGCTTTACATAGTTAAATATATTATAAAATTTTTAAGATTTCAAGCGTATTTATTGTTTTTTTATAATACATATTGTCGCAATTTGTCAAATCAATTTAGGCGGCTATAGCCAAAATCGTTGCGACCAGATATAAAATGGCAGAAACTCCAAAGGAAATATAGAGATATTTTGAAGTTTTTATTGAAGTCTTTTCTCTTGTTTCATAACTTTTATGTTTAAAATAAAACCTATCTATAATATAGTAAATAGCAAATGTTATAAGTACAAGAGCAATCGCTAGCAAATAAAACCACCATTTATGCGGAAGGTCAAATGAAAAGCCTGTCTTGTTTTGAATAAATGCAAAGGTTACAACTAGGAAATTATTAATTAAATGTACGAGCATTGAACTTACAAGTGAACCAGTTCTTACCACAATCCAGCCCATAATCAACCCCATCAAAAATGGATAAACAAGTTGTTGCAGACTGCTATGCATAAGTGCAAACATAAGAGCCGAAAGTGTTATGGCAATATAGTCATTAAATCTTGACCTTAAGCCGTTAAGTATAACTCCCCTAAATACAAGTTCCTCGCATAAGGCAGGAGTAATAGCAAGAAAAATTACTGAAAGGATATACATCCAACCGTTTGTAGGAGAAAGTCCCCCTAAATCAGATTGCAGAGGGAAATGCACAAGTTTAAGAAAATCATCAATAGTACTTATAAAATACTGAATGCCCAAAAGTGAAGTAACTGCTATTGCAATCAAAATCAAGTAGGTATGCCATTTCATCTTAAATTTCAAGTTTAGTGCTTTATGACTTATCTTATTTTGCTTATTATAAATAAAAACTAATGAAACAAGTACTGCAAATACAAGAAAAGAGGAAACAATATCATAACCAAAATGTCCTGTTATTACATCTGACTTAATATCTTGACCAGAAGCAATAGAAGAAACGACTACTGAAATTAAAAGCGACAAAATAAATGGTGCCAAAAGAGCATACAAAAACATCTTGCCACTATCAGTGTCGTTATATATAGAACGCTTTTCGATTTCCTGTTTTATTTGATTATTATTATTTATCATAAACTTCCTTTTTGCCTAATCAAGTATACAATAATTAATCATAAAATACAAATAAAAGTCTTTACATTTTAAAATTTATAATTAAAATAATATTATGATAGATTTTATGAAGGAAGCTTTAAAGGAAGCAAAAAAGGCTTATGAAAAAGATGAAGTACCAATAGGAGCGGTTGTCGTTTACAATGGTAAAATCATTTCAAGAGGTCATAACAATAGAGAAAAAAGTCAAAATGCAATCAAACACGCAGAAATCATTGCCATTGAAAAGGCTTGTAAAAAGTTAAATTCTTGGCGACTTGATGACGCGGAAATCTATGTTACACTTGAACCCTGCCCTATGTGTGCAGGTGCAATAGCAAATGCTAGAATGTCAAAACTTATTTATGGGTGCAGAGAAAAAACCTCTGGAGATTTATTATGTGAAAGCATTTTAAAAAGTCAAAGACTAAATCATAAAGTAGAAATAAATTTTAATGATACCTATTCACAAGAAATTTCATCTCTTCTTGTCTCCTTTTTTGGAAACAAAAGAAAAAGTACATTATGCACCAAAGATAAAATTAAAAGGCAGTAGTTTCCTACTGCCTTTTGCATTTAATAAGGTTATAACAATTTTGTAAGTTCCTCTTGAAACTCCTCGTCTGAGATTTCTCCATTATCGTGACGAACTCTCAATTTTGCAATTCGCTCTTCTTTACTGAGTTCTTTAAATCTCTCAACATTATTTTCAAATTTCTTGTCTTTTTCAGGTTTAATCCAAACCCAATCAGATAAGAACATTGTAATTACAAGTAAAACAGTGGTAACAGAGAAAAGATTTAAGATAATTGAAAGCACAAGTGCAGTCATATACATACCATATCTAACTCTAAATAGGCTTCCATTCTTCCAAATTGCCAAAATTAGCAAAATTGCAATGGCAAGAGAAGCAAATAAAGAAATAAATGAAAAAACTACATAAAAAACTGATGCTCTATAAGCAGGTTCTGTTTGAAAAAATCTAACAATATCATATATATCAAATGCTACATCAAAAAAAGCAAATATGATTGCAACAATAATCAAAACCTTTTTAGTTTGATTCATCTTTACCTCCTCAAGGCTACCTTTACATATTATTTTAACATCAATAAAAAAACTTGTCAAATCATTTGGTGGTTTTTATGATTTATTATATACTTATTTAGGCATATATTTAATTATATACATATCAAGTAAATTATATAACGGAGAATTATGATGAAAAAAGTAAAAACCACAAAGAATATTATTATTACCGGTTCTTCAAGTGGAATCGGTCAAGCACTGCGTAACTACTACTCTCAAAACGGCGATAATGTTATTGGAATCAGCCTTGAAGGCGACGATTATAACTGTGATGTATCAAATTTTGATGCAATGAAAATTATCTTTGATGATATTTCAAAAAAGATTGACAAGATAGATATTCTTATCCCTTGTTCTGGTTTTGGTCTGTCAGGAGCAGTTGAACTTATTGATAATAAAATGATACAAAAAGAGTATGATGTCAATGTTATGGGAACAATTAATGCAATTCAATGCGCTCTTCCACTTATAAGAGAGGATGGAAGAATTATAAACATAAGTTCTGCTTGTGCATTGTTTCCTCTTCCTTTTAGAGCATTTTATTGTTCTAGCAAAGCGGCAGTAAGTAGTTTAAGTGACTGTTTAAGAATGGAATTATGTAAAACAAAAATACAATCAACAGCCATATGCCCTTGCGACATTAAAACAAACTTTACAAAAAATCGTCAGAAGAGTTTTGTAACAAACGACCGTTATAAAGAGGCAATTAGACTTTCAGCCGAACGCATTGATAGTCGTGAAGATAAACGTATGTCTATTGAAAAGGCAACAAAAATTATTACAAAAATCATTGCTAAAAAGAAACTCAAGCCTCAATATGTTATGGGAGCAAGAAATAAATTCTTATATCAAGTTCAAAAATTCTTCCCTAGAACTTGGGTTTTAAAAGTTATGACAAAAGTATTCTATAGAGATAAATAAAACATAATTTTTGTGCAATCTTAATGAATTTTACTAAAAAAAGACCTGATTTTAGGTCTTTTTTCATATATTTTACAAATTTAAAAGAAAGTATATAAAGTATATATTAAAAAGCATAATTGCCTTCATCCATAAATTTATCCTGTGCTGGCGAATAAAGTGACTTTAAGTTATCTTTTTCTCGTCTATTAACAATGCCAAGGACTCGACTATTTTTAAGTAAAGACTTAGGTGCTCTAAAACTTCTTGTTTTATCGGTGTCAACTATATAACCTTTAACTTTTGGAAGTAGTTTTATATTAACCGTTCCGTCAACAGAGGTGTTATAAACAATACCCTTTTCTCTTAATTTTTCAGTCTGTTTGCATTTATCTTCAATTCCACTACTTATAAGACTTGTAAGATTATCGCCAAGTTCATTTAAGAATGGTTTTGAAGATGATGTATCAGAACCGTGATGTGCAACTTTAAGTATTGAAATATCCTTTAAGTTTATATTATTAAGTCTGCAGTGGTCAATTATGCTACGCTCTGCCTTCTTAGTCATATCTCCTGTAAATAACACTTTCATATTGTTATAAGTCATAAGAAGAACAAGAGAGTTTCCATTTAAATCCTCGCTATCCTCGACAGGACCTATAATTTCAAACTTAGCAAAACCAACTTTAAATGGCTCAACTGTCCTATTTTTAATATCTTCAATATCAACAAAGTTAATTACATCTGCTCTAGCCTTATCAAGGAGTTTATAATTATTTTTACCCTTAAATTTTTCACCGTGATAAGTTTTAAGCATATATAGATTTTCAATTTCAAAGTTTTGCGAAACTTTGTCTATATCAAATATATGGTCCTCGTGAAGATGAGTGATAACTGCTGTTTTAATTTTTTTCCCACGCATATGGTTTTTATAATATTTTACAATGCAACTATCACACTTTTTATCAACTGCAAAGTGATTTGCACTTTCCGTGCTTTCTTCCTGTCTATAACTATCTCGTCCGCCAAAATCAATTACAGCATACTCATCACGATTTTCAATTAATATGCTGTCCCCGTGACCACAGTTAATAATGTGAATATTACAACCTATATTTTTCCCAGGTGTAGGCTTTTTATTTTTTATTATTTCAGCACTTTTTGACGAAAAATAATATCTTTTCTTCCAACTCTTATATACATTGTCAGACTCTTTATAATAGTGAGTAAATGGGATGTAGTATGTAATATTTTTATTGTCAACTTCAAAAATTCTATTGTCTACCCCTCTAAAGATATTAAGTTTATCTGGTTCAACATACTTTTTTATTACAGAGGTTCTATTAGTTATTTCCATATTCCCCCCTTATTGAAATATGCAAGCCTGCGTTCTTCGGCTTCTATCTTTTCCTCAAGAGAGTTTTCGATGTGCTTAGTTGTAAAGTAGTATTTAATCTTTCCAAATTCATCTTTAACCATTACAATGCTGTCACCCTCGCGAGCGAGTATTGGTGGCAAGTCTTTAAGATAGACTTTAATTTCATCATTTAAAGCCTCTTCATTATAATTTACCGCTCTATAGAATTTTCCAATGTTATCCTCTTCAAGTTCGTCTAAATAAAATTCACCTAAGATTTCACTTTCATCATAATCAGGCTTCTCTTCCGCCACCTTTTTGCCAACTTTTTCAAGTTCTGACCTTTGCTCGTAAAAATATTTTAATATGTCTTTTGTACGAGCAGTAACTTCTTCAGTTGTTGAATTTTTAGTGACTTTTGGAAATTTATCAAGAGAGATTGCTGAATAATGACTTCCAACATCTTCAGTAGCAAATTCATCAAGTACATACTTCTGAGATTTACCTATTCTTAAATCAAAATAAATATCACCATAGTTTATATTTTTTTCAAATTTAGTAATTGGGAGATACTCTAACTTTTCAAGATTGTCTACAGGAGAAATACAAACTCCTTTTTTGTAAAATTCATTTGCAAATACCCTTGTTACACTAAAGTCCTTAACCTTAATATCACCAAACTCCTCTATTGCTTTTTTTAATGGAAGCAATTTTTGAGCATTCACAAGAAAAATACCGTTTTCATTTTCTTCTAAGTTTACAAGGTCATAAATTGAAAATCCACTTTGATGTCTGCCTACTTTAACATTTTTTGAACTTCCATTTTGTATAATATAATAATAGCTATCATCAATATTAGAAATTATATATAACTGATCAAGATTGAACTGCTTTTTTTCTGATTTCTTATAAAGTCTATAAACCTTATTTTGATTTGCGTCAAAATCATAATATACAGTATCGCCAAGTTCTATTCTGTCTAAAAATTGACT
>CARXKP010000020.1 GCA_949096025.1 uncultured Eubacteriales bacterium | reverse complement strand
TGTTATAAAAAAGATGGAGAGATTTATAAGGTTTTTCCAAACAGTTATTATGCAGAAATAATAGAAGAGAATAATAGTTATTTTATAAAAACTGATAATATTGATTATTTTATAAATTATTTTGATTTAGATAAAGATTATAGTAAAATTAAACAAGATTTATCAAAATTTTCAATTTTGAATGAGCCTATGGAATTTGGTTATGGTATAAGAATTTTAAATCAAGATTTATTCGAAACAATGATTTCTTTTATAATTTCATCAAATAATAATATAAAAAGAATAAAACTTATTTTAAATAACATTCGCAGGGCACTTGGTGAAAAATTACAAGAAGATATATTTACTTTTCCTAGTTTTGAGAAACTTGTCGGACAAGATGAACAATTTTTTAAAGATATGGGGGCAGGATATAGGGCAAAATACTTATATAATGTTTTAAAACAGATATCACCTGAAGAACTTGAAAGTTATAAAGAATTATCAACTAATTCGCTTAGGAATAAATTGATTTCACTAAGCGGAATAGGACCAAAAGTTGCAGACTGTTTACTTTTGTTTGGATATCATAGGGGAGATTCTTTTCCTGTTGATACTTGGGTTGAAAAGATATATAATAGATATTATTTACCGCTTTCAAATCGTGAACTTATTAGAAAAAACTTAGTGGAGGAGTTTGGCGAACTTTCTGGCTATGCTCAACAATATTTATTTTATTTTCAGCGTTCTGGGAATTAAATAACTAAAAAAAGAAATTAAGATTATTTAAATAAGTGGTTATTTGTTTATGTAGCCTTTTGTTAATTTATATTGACAATATAGCCATTATGAGGTATACTATTTATGCTGATATTTGGGTTATAAAAATAAAAATAATTTAACTGCTTAAAAGTAAAATATTTTTTATTTTAATATTTTTAAGTTGATAAACAAATATTAAATAAAAGCCATAAAGGAGGAAAAGAATGTATAATTCAACTTTATTAAAATTTGGTACAGGTGATATAGTTTTAGTATCGATTTTTGGTGCGATTTTCCTTGCTGGGGTTCTTTATTTATGTTTTGTGCCTTTAAAAAATTATTTTACAGCTCTTTTTTCAGGTGCATATATCCCAAGTTTTAAACTTATTAGCATAAAAAATCGTAAACTTCCTGTTGCGACTGTTGTTAACAGTTATATTATGGCTAAAAAGTCAAAACTAGATATTTCTCTTAGAGAGATTGAAAGCCTTGCTTTATCTGGCGGTGATGTGGTGGAAGTTTTAAAAGCTTTAAATCTTGCTAAAAATTCAAACTTAAAATTAAGTTTTGAACTTGCAAGTGCTATTGAACTTGCCTCTCACAATGTTATGAATGTTGTTCAAGATAGTGTTAATACGAAAGTAATCAATATTGATGAAATTAAGGCATTTACACAAAATGATGTTGAAGTTATTGCTAAAGTAAGAGTTTCAATAAAATTAATTCTTGAAAAATATATCAATGGTCTTGGCGAAGAGGATTTAAAAGGGATAATAAGCGCTTGGATACTTGAAAATATTTCTAAGACTAAAGATTATAAGGATATTTTAAAAGAACCAAATAAAAGCCTTTTATCAAATATTGACCTTAGAGTTGTTGCACAGAAATCAATGTTCAATGTACTTGAAATCAATATTTCTTCGATAGAACTAGGTCGTGATCTAAATGCGGAAAAGGAACTTAAATCTGCTGAAAAAGAAAAGGTTTATGCATCTATTGAGGCAGAAAGACGCAAAAATGCAGAAGAAATTAAAGAATTAAGAATGAGAACTAAGACTGAAGAAATGAAATCAGCCGTTCTTGAAGCGGAAGCAGATGTTCCTCGTGCTATTTCTCAGGCTATCAAAGAGGGACGATTCTCTGTTATGGATTATTACAAACTAATGAACCTTCAGGCAGATACTGCAATGAGAAGAGCGATTATCAATAATAAATCAGATGACGATGATGATGACGAAGGAGATTTCTTCTAATGAGCACAATGACTATAGCAATAATTATTGGTGTTTCGATTGTCGGACTCATTGCTGTGGGTATGCTTTTTATAACTATTTCCAATAAAAGAAAGTCCAAAAAATTGCAGGAACATCTTAAAAAAATAAAACAAGAAGATAAAACTAAGGAACTTGAAGAACAAAATATTTCCTTATCTAAAACGCCTCAGGGAGAGAATGTTTCAGAAGAGGAATTATTTGGTTCCTCGGGTCAACAAGGTTTTTTTGCTAGTAGTAAAATTAATCCTGATGCTCAAGATGATTATCAAAGACAGCCTCGTCAAAATAAAAGAGAAGAGGAAGAGTTGCCAAGAATGCCAAGTCGTCCAACTTATCGCGAAGAGCAGGAAATGAGAAAAAATCGAGATCAAGAGTTTGAAGATTTCTTAGATGAGCACGCATTTTCAAGAAAGGTATTTGATAAAAATCTTTTAAATAAGATTAAAAAATTACCGCCTGAAATAAAATCTGTAATTATGGGAAACATCTTTGATAAATTCAATGATGACAAGTAAAGATAATTATATTCTAACATAATAATATTAGTTAAACACGCATAAACATATAAAGAACGGAGGTTTGTGCGTGTTTAATTTTTTTGATGAAATAAGAAAGAAATCGCCTGATGCGGAATTATTGAATAGTTTTAATTTGGTAAACATTTCTGGAGGGCTTTTGTATGTTGAAGGACATTATGGGGTTACTGTTCTAACATCTGAAATGGTTGCTTTTAAAGTAAAGAAAGGTCGAATAGTAGTAGAAGGAGAAAACTTGAAACTTCTTGAACTTTCTGAAAATACAATGATAATTCAAGGAAAAATTGTAAAAACGGAGTTGTTTTGATGTTTAAAAATGAAAAAACTCGTATTCAGGTAAAAGGACTAAATCAAGAAAGGATTATAAACTCAATAATTAAAGATTATAAAATTTACAATTTTTCTCGAAAAAATCATCAATTAAGTGAATTTGAAATTGATTTTATCCATCATAAAAAATTAATAAAAATATTAAAAGATAGTGGACTTGAAGTGAAAACCTTATTGCACAGAGGTTTAATTTCAAAATTGAAAACAAATTTAACAAGATTTGGAATTATTTCGGCGTTAGTAATTTGTTTTTTAGTTTATTTGTTACAATATAGTTTCATTCTTAAAATTGATATATATGGCATTAACAAGGAAACATCAAAAGAAATAGAGACATTTTTAAATAATACACTTCAAAGTAGAAATAAATCAAAAATTGATACCAAAAATCTTGAATTTATGATAAAAGAAAATTTTGAAGAGGTAAGTTCTGTCAGTGTTGCATTTGTTGGACAAAGTCTTGTTATAAATATAAATGAAACAGTTCTTCCAGAAGAACTTAAAGAGGGACAGCCTATTGTAAGTCAGTTTGATGGGCTTATAACAAAAATAAATTTAATTCAAGGGACTCTTGCGGTAAATGAGGGAGATTTAGTTAAAAAGGGCGATATATTAGTTTATCCTTACATTATTGACTCTGAGGGGGAAGAATGCTCTATTCTGCCTCAGGCGGAAATTTTTGCTGATATTTGGCTTAATGAAAGTGAAACATTTTATGAATATTTAATTAAAAATGAAAGAACGGGCAATAAAGTAGTAAAGAATGAGGTTTATATTAATAATTTACTTTTATATTCTAATAGGATAGAAAACCAGTTTTCTGACTATGAAATAGAAGAAAGTAAAAAATGTATTTCAAAAAATAATATTTTGCCTATTTATAAAAAGACAACCGTGTATTATGAAACAGTTGCAATAGAAATAAAAGAAAACTTTGAAGATGCTAAAGATAGAATTATTGAAAAAGCACGCCAAAAAACCTTGATTTTTTTACAAGAAAATGAGATAATTAAAGAAGAAAATTATAATATACGAGAAAGTGGTGGTATTTATCAAATTGATTATTTGATAACCGTCAATAGAAACATAGGAGGAGTAAATGGAGATCAACTTTGAGGGGATAGGCCATAAATATAGGAAAATCATAAGAAATACTTTTGAAAAGGCATTAGAAGTAACAGATAACAATGAAGAGCGTATTGTTGTTACAGTAGCATTTGCAAAAAAAAATAGAATTAAGGAACTAAATAATCTTTATCGAAAAGTTGACCGAGAAACAGATGTTCTTTCTTTTCCAATGCTTGATATAGTTTATCCTCAATCAGTAAAGGATTTTAAAGAGGAATATGCCCCTGATGGTTCTCTTTATTTAGGAGATATAGTAATATGTCCTAAAATTGCTAAAAAGCAGGCAAAGCAGTATGGTCATAGCAAAAAAAGAGAAATTGGATTTTTAGCACTTCACGGATTTCTTCATATTTTAGGTTATGACCATATCGAAAGTGAAGATGAAAAAGTTATGATGGAAACTAGCGAAAGAGTACTTAATGAAATGGAGTTAAAGAGGGATTAAAATGTTTTATACGGGATATGTTGCACTAATTGGAAAACCTAATGCAGGAAAGAGTAGTTTAGTAAATGCGTTAATAGGAGAGAAGGTTGCTATTGTTTCAAGAAAGCCACAGACTACAAGAGATAATATACTGGGCATTTACAATCGTGAAGACTGCCAAATAATCTTTGTTGATACCCCAGGTGTACATCATAGTAAGAACTCACTTGACTCAACTATGATGAAAAATGTAAGGACAGCTCTTGCGGGTGTTGATTTGGTACTATACCTTATTGACGGAACTACTATTCCGGATGAGGAAGAATTATCATATATAGAGCATATTAACTGTGATAAACTTGTTGTAAGAACAAAAACCGACTTAAAGGGTCAAAAGTCTTTTGAAAGTGATTTAGAGGTTTCTTCTATTACAGGGGATAATCTTGAACGACTCATTGAAGTAATTAAAGGATATTTAAGTGCTCACGAAAAACCATTTTATGTTTATCCACCAGATTACTATACTGATAAAAGTGTTAAGTTTATTATTGCTGAAGAGATAAGAGAAAATGCTTTAAATAATTTAGAAAGAGAGATTCCACACGGAGTTGCTGTAGAAATAATAAGATTTGATGAAAGAGAAGATATAGTCTTTATTGATGCAGATATAGTATGTGAGCAAGAAAGCCATAAAGGTATTATAATCGGTAAAGGCGGAAATCTATTAAAAAAAATAGGGGTAAATGTCCGCAGGTTTGCTGAGGATCTTCTTGGTAAAAAGATTATGCTTAAACTATTTGTTAAAGTGGAAAAGGACTGGAGAAATAAACCTCAAAAAATAAAAAATCTAGGATATTAAACTAGATTTTTTTATTTTTACTGTTTTTTAGGTGTTTAATTAATAATTTGTTAATTTTTTATTTAATTATCTCAACTTCTTCTTCTAATTTAATTTTAAACTTATTGAATACTTTTTCTTTACAAAGGTTGATCAAATAAATAATATCCTCAAACCTAGCATTTCCATTATTGATAATAAAATTTGCGTGAATGTCTGAAATTTGAGCATCATTTTGAGTTAATCCCTTTAACCCGCATTTTTCAATTAGTTCTCCAGCAAATTGATTTTCAGGATTTTGAAAGATACTTCCACAAGAAAATTTTTTAGGTTGTTTATTTAATCTTGTTTTTTGATAATTTAAAAACTTAGTATGTAAAACATATTTGTTTTCGCCTTTTAAATTGAATTTCGCTGATAAAATTATACAGTTAGTTATATTTGTTTTATGATAAGCATATTCAATTTTGTCTTTATAAATTTTTCTACTCTTTTTACCATCGAACACTTTTATATATTCAAGATTATCAAATATTGTTTGATTAAAAGCAGAGGCATTGTTTTTTATTGCTCCACCAATAGTTGCAGGAATTGTTGCCAGTGCTTCAAAGCCGGATAGGTTTCTATTCATTGTTTTGCTATAAACTGCTGAAAGCATAGTTGAAGAAGAAACATAAAGTTTATTATTTTTAATTATAATATAGTTATTTAACTTTTTTGTTGAAACAACAAATATCTTTGCTGTGTCTGAAATTAAAAAATTACTTCCATTACCAACAACTATAAAAGGTTGATTTCCAGATTTTAAAAAGGAATATATATAAATAAATTCCCTTTCAGTTTTAGGATAAAATGCTCCGAGAACACATCCCTTTGTTTTGTAGGTAGTAAGATTTTTAATTTCTTCATTTTGAACAAACTCAATTTTATTTAAAGATATCATATAATAATTTATGTATATAAATGTAATTTTGTTAAATTTTTATTAGAATTTTCATATAACGTAATATGTTTACAAATATTAAATCATTTTACATAATAGGAATAGGCGGTATAAGTTTATCTGCTATAGCATTACTTTTGAAGGATAAAGGCTATAAAATTTATGGCTCTGATGAAGTGAATTCAAAATTAATCAAAAATTTAAAATCCGAAAAAATAGAAGTTAAAATAGGCAATGCTCCTGATTTTGTATATAAATGCGATGCTATTATCGTAACAGGTGCAATTCCAGAAAATAATAGTGACGTGGTGCTTGCTAGGGCGTTAAATAAAAAAATATTTTCTAGGGCAGAAGTTCTTGGAGAAATAGCAAATGATAAAAAGTTAATATCTGTCGCCGGTTCACACGGGAAAACAACTGCAACGGGTATGATTTCTTCTGTGCTTTTAGAAGCAGAGTTATCACCAACAATACATATTGGCGGAATATTAAATAATATAAATTCTAATCTGCAAATAGGGAAAAGCGATTATTTTATTACCGAGGCCTGTGAGTATAAAGATAGTTTTTTAGAATTAAATAGTTTGGTATCAGTAGTATTAAATGTTCAAGAAGATCATTTGGATTATTTTAAGAATTTAGACAATATTTTTAAATCTTTTAATAAATTTATTCAAAATACAAAAGAAAATGGCATAATAATCTATAATTATGATGAAAAAGATGAAAGATTACAAATTCCAAGTAATGCTATTTCATTTGGGTTTAACGATGGGGCAGATGTCCAGGGAAAGAATATTCTAGAATATCAAAATGGAAAATATTGTTTCGATTTATATTATAAAAATAATTTTTTATGCAATATAAAATTACCTTGCTTTGGAAGACATAATATTTATAATACTTTGGCTTCCGCTGGAGTTGCTATATTTTTAGGAATAAATGCTGAAACAATTAAAAATGGAATTGAAAATTTTAAAGGCATTGAAAGACGCAATGAAATTATAAAGGAAGAGAATGAGCATTTAATAATTCACGACTATGCGCATCATCCAACAGAGATTGAAGCTACACTTGCTACATATAAGAAGATTGCAAATAAAGGTAAGATGATAGCGGTTTTTCAGCCTCATACATTTAGTCGAACAAGAGATTTATTTAATCAATTTTTAAAGTGTTTTAATTCGTGTGATGAAGTTTGGTTATTGCCTATTTATCCAGCAAGGGAAAAACCTATAAAAGGTATTACTTCAAAAGTATTGTCAGATAAATTAAATGAAAACAACATAAAAAGTCGTTATTTTTCATCATTTTCAAGTTGTAAAAGTGAAATTATCAAGTTATACGACCAAACAACAGTAATTGCATTGCTTGGTGCAGGTGATATAGAAAAACTTGCACATAGGCTAAGATAGAAAATAATAGGATAAAAATATAATTTCTTATATAGATAAAAGGTGGACAAATCCACCTTTTTTGTGTTAAAATTATTAATAGGAGGAGTTTATACTTATGAGAAAAATTTCCCAATGTGTACAATCTGGAAATGAAACTGTTGATGCTTATCAAACTATTGATGCAATTAATGAGGCGGGTTTTGATGGGGTCTTTATCCAATGGTATGATAAAGATTGGACACCTTCGCAACAAGAGAGGCTTGACTATTGTCGAAAGCAAGGGCTTGAAATAGTATTTGCTCACTTAGGATATTCACATATTAACGACATTTGGCTTGAGGGCGAGGTTGGAGAAAGGGTTACTGAAGAATATATAAAAAATTTAGATGAATGTAAAGAAAATGGAATTGACCTTGTTGTTATGCATTTGTCTTCTAAAAAAGAGCCACCACAACCTAATGAACTTGGAGTAAAAAGATTTCAAAGAATAGTAGATTATGCCGAAAAACTTGGAATAAGAATTGCTATTGAGAATACTAGAAAGCGGGGCTATCTTGAGTATGTTTTTGATAGAATAACAAATAAAAATTTAGGATTTTGTTTTGACAGTGGTCATTATCATTGTCATTTCAAAGATGAACTTGATTGGGAAAGATTTAGAGGGAGAATTTGGGCTGTTCATCTTCACGATAATGATGGTAGTGATGATCAGCATCTTCTACCATTTGACGGAACTCTTAATTGGGAAAAAACAATGGACAAGCTTAAAGAATATGGCTATACTGGGCCTGTAACTCTTGAAAGTTGTTATAGATATGATTATTTAAAAGAGGATGTCAAAAAGTTTTATAAAGAAAGTTTCTCTCGTGGAAAGGTTATTCGCGAGATGCTTGATAATTAAGGAGAAATGATGAGTGGAAAAATATATTTAACATCTGGTGGCTATATAGAGGGGCAACGGGGAGAAAAATTGGATAAAATCATTGAGGGATCAAGTGGAGGCAAAAAAGTCTTAATTGTTGATAATGCAACAACTACTGGAAGTAATTTAAAGGGAAAAGGGATTGTCATAAATGACTTTTCTTTAATAGCAGAAAAAGTTGAGGTGTTAACTTTAACAAAAGATAACCTTGATGAGATTAATAACTATGATGTAATATATTTATTAGGTGGAGATGTTACTCCACTGATAGAGCTTGCAAACAATTCTAATGCATCAGAAATAATAAAAACTTATGTAAAAAATGGTGGAATTATATTTGGCGAAAGTGCTGGTTCTATGATTTTTGGAAAAGATCTTAAGTGGATATATGATATAAAAAGAGGCGAAAAACCAAAATGGGATGCAATTCTTTCTTCATATAAGGGATTTGGTCTTTTTGATGTAAATATCTTTCCTCATTGGAACAAGGTAAGTGAGCAACTAAAGGAAAATGCAACAAAGTATGAAGAAGAGAATAAAATGGTTATAACTCGTCTTGTTGATGGGGATTGGCTTGAATTTGACTTTGATGAATAAAATTTGAAAAAATTTTTAAAAATAATATTGACTTGTTATACTTAGTTGTGCTACACTTAAACAGGAAAAAGGAGAAAGTTATGTTTCGAATTGTTTTAATTAACAACAATAATAACAACAATAATAACGCATTTAAATTAATGGGTTCCTTTTTCGTTGGTTATTAAAAAATAGATTTAATAAATATGACGGAGTAGGAAACTACTCCGTTTTTTAATGAAGTTAATAAAAAGTAAATTTGAAAAGTTATATTAAAAATAAAAATTGTTTGGAGGAAAGAATGATTATTCTTGCGGTTAAAATTAATGCCCATTTGGGGCGATAGTAATTAATTTTTAATAAAAAAGAAATAAAAAGATTAAAAAATAGACAAAAACTTAAAAAAATATTAAAATAAAAGGAAATATGATTATGAAAAAAGATATTATTGATATAAAAGCCGAAGAACAATGTGAAATTTATGGTTTTATTGAAACAATAAGAGAACAAAAAACAATGGCATTTATTGTAGTTAAGGATAGATCTGGATCTGTACAGGTTGCCATTGAAAAGGGTAAATGTAAGGAATTTGATGAAAGCATTGCTTCTTTTACAAAGGGAAGTTTTGTAAGAATTAAAGGTAAAGCAGTGTCTGCCGAACAAGTAAGACCTCACAAAATAGAAATTGTACCTTCTGAAATTATAATTGAAAGTATTGCTCAAAGTATGCCAATAGATAGCGAAAGTAGCAGTGAACTTAAAATGGACTATCGTTGGCTTGATCTTAGAGATGAAAAGAAAAGATTGATATTTGAAATTAGAACTTATGTTGAACACATAATGAGAGAATATTTTATAGAGAAAGGATTCATCGAAATTCACACTCCAAAAATTAGCGGTCAATGTAGCGAAGGTGGAGCAGAGGTGTTTGGACTTGATTATTATGGTCAAAAAGCATATCTTACACAAAGCCCACAATTTTATAAACAAATGGCTATGGCAGCAGGCTTTGAAAAGGTGTTTGAAATAGGACCTTATTATAGAGCAGAAAAGTCTTTTACGCCTCGTCATACAGCAGAAAGCACTTGCGTTGACTTTGAAATTGCAAACATTACTTCTCATCACGATATTATGGACTTTGAAGAGGGATGGATAATTTATGTTCTTCAAAAGCTTAAAGAAAAATATGGTGTTAAAATAAAAGAGGTGTTTGGAGTGGAAGTTAAACTTCCTCAAGATAAAATTCCTAGAATAAAACTCTGTGATGTATTTAAGATTTTTAAAGAAGTTTATGGTGTTGAAACTCCTGAAGCAAAACAACTAGACCTTGACCCAGATGCTGAAAAACTTATTTGCGAATATTCAAGAGATTATCTTGGAAGCGAACTTGTATTTATTACAGATTATCCAGCAGAGGCAAGAGCGTTTTATAGTAGAAAAAGTGATGAATATGAAAGTATGTCGCTTGACCTATTGTATCGTGGTTGGGAGTTAAACAGCGGTGCGATGAGAGAACATCGTTATGATAAACTCAAAGCCCAAATTGAAGAGAAGGGTATTGATAGCGAGAAAATGGCAGGATATTTAGAGTTCTTTAAATATGGTTGCCCACCACACGGTGGTATTGGTTTTGGTATTGATAGATTTATATCTAAACTTCTTGACTTAGTAAGCATAAAAGAAAGTATATTTGTATTTCGTGGTCCAAGTAGATTGGTACCTTAGGAGGATAAAATGGCAAAACTTGAACATTTAGAATATTTAAGTAAATTAAAGTTTCCTGAAGAGGGAAGAGAAAAATTTGAAAAGGAATTTGAGAGGATACTATCTTTTGTAGATGAAATAACAAAACTTGATTTAAGTGATGACCTTGATAAAGACCAGCCTATACCACTTTCACAGCTTAGAGAAGATGAGCCTGTAAAAAGTGATACAGATGTACTTAGAAACGCTCCAAAACAAAAGGACGGTTGTTATGTAACACCGATGGTGGTTGAATAATGGAATTTGAAAAGTTAAGTTTAATTGAGTTATGTGACGGTATTAAATCACAAAAATATACATCAAAAGAAGTCGTTGAGTATTTTGTTAAACGTTGCGAAGAAAAGAAAGATTTAAAAGCAGTTATTGAAGTTTTTAATGATGCTATTTATTGTGCTGAGGAAATTGATGAAAAGATAAAGAGAGGAGAAAAGGTTGGAGTTCTAGCGGGCGTTCCTATTGCAATTAAAGATAACATCCTTTATAATGGAAAGAAAATGGGCTGTGCTAGTAAGTTTATGCAAGATTTTGTTGCTCCTTACTCTTCAACGGTTGTTGAAAAATTGTTAAAAGAGGGTGCTGTCATAATTGGAAGAACTAATATGGACGAATTTGCTATGGGTGGCAGTTGCGAAAACACTTGCTATGGTTCCTGTCATAATGCAATCGACTTTGATTGTGTAGCAGGTGGAAGTAGTGGCGGAAGTGCAGTTGCAGTTGCTGCAGGACTAGTTCCTTGTGCTATTGGAACAGATACAGGTGGTTCTATTAGACAACCTGCCTCATTTAATGGTGTTGTTGGAATAAAATCTACTTATGGTAGAGTATCAAGATATGGCATTGTTGCTTTTGCAAGTTCTCTTGACCAGGCTTGTCCTATAACTAAAACCATTGATGATTGTGAACTTGTGCTTAGTGTTATTGAAGGAAGAGATATTCACGATGGAACTACCATTAGTGGAACTATGAAAGAGGATTATAAGCCAAAAGATAAAAGGTTAACTCTTGGCATTTGCAAGCAAATTATTGAAAAATTAAGTGAAATCGAAGGTGCTAAAGAAGGCTATCGAAAATACAAACTCGCAGTAGAAAAATTAAAAGATACCTTTGATATTGTTGAAGTTGATATTCCTCATATTACAAGTTCACTTGCCTGCTATTACATTATTGCACCAGCCGAGGCAACATCAAACCTTGCTAGATTTGATGGTGTAAAATATACAAGACGGGCAGAAGGAACAAAAGACCTTGAAAGTGTCTATGTTCAGAGTCGAAGTGAAGGCTTTGGAAGAGAGGTTCAAAGAAGAATTGTTCTTGGCAACTTCGTTTTGTCGAGTGGATATTTTGATGCTTATTATAATAAGGCAAAAAAGGTACAAAGACTTTTAAGACGAGAATTTAAAAAGGCTTTTGAGAGTTGTGATGCTCTTATTATGCCAACGACTATAGGAACTGCCTTCAAGATAGGAGAAAAACTTGATGACCCTATCTCAATGTATATGGAAGACCTTTTTACTGTTCCAGCAAATATTGCAGGTATTCCAGCGATTTCAATTCCTTATGCTAAGGGAGAAAATGGACTTCCTCTTGGTATGCAATTTATGGCGGATGAAAGAGGGGAAGAAGTTTTATTTGAAGTAGGCAAAAAATTTCAAGAAACTTTAGGAGGAAAATTGTTATGAGTTATATAGATGGTTATGATATAGTTATTGGTCTTGAAATTCACGCAGAACTCAAAACAAAAACTAAAGTTTTTTGCAGTTGTAAAAATGAATTTGGGGCTCAGCCAAACACAAACACCTGCCCAGTATGTACAGGTATGCCGGGTGCACTTCCAATTTTAAACAAACGAGCAGTTGAACTTGCAATAAAAGCAGGACTTTCATTTGGCTGTGATATATCTAGATATTCAGTTTTTGAACGCAAAAACTATTTTTATCCAGACCTTAGTAAAGCCTATCAGATAAGTCAACTTGTTTATCCTCTTTGCGTAGGTGGCAAAGTTGAACTTGACAGCGGAAAAACAATAAGACTAAATAGAATTCATCTTGAGGAAGATGCTGGAAAACTTACTCATATTAGTAAGGCTGTTGGAACTCTTGTAGACTATAACAGAGGTGGTACTCCACTTATAGAAATGGTTACAGAACCTGATTTTTCATCTGCTGAAGAAGTGGTTGAATTTTTGAAAAAAGTCCGTGAGAACCTTGTATTTGAAAATATAGCGAACTGCTATATGGAAGAAGGCGGAATGAGATGTGATGTTAACCTTTCTTTAAAGAAGAAGGGAACAAGTGAACTTGGAATAAGAACTGAAATGAAAAACCTTAACTCCTTTAAAAGTGTTCAAAGGGCAATAGAATATGAGGCAAAAAGGCAGGCAGAAGTTCTTTCTGGTGGCGGAGTTGTAATTCAAGAAACAAGAAAATGGAACGATGATAAAGGAAAAAGTACCTCTATGAGAACTAAAGAGCAGGCACAAGATTATCGTTATTTTCCAGACCCTGACATCCTAGCATTAAACATAAGTGATGAGGATATAGAAAGGGTTAAAGATGAAATGGTTATGCTTCCAGCCAAAAGAAGAGAAGTGTATCAAGAGGAGTATGGACTTCCTCTATATGATGCTCAGATACTCACTTCATCAAAATATATTTCTGACTATTTTGAAAAGTGCGTTTCTCTATTAAACCTACCTAAGAAGATAAGCAACTGGATTATGGTTGACCTATTAAAACTTATTAAAGAGCAGGAAGATATATTATTCCCTATAAGCGAAAAGGCACTTACTGATATCATTAAAATGGTTGAAGATAAATTAATTAATAAGACAGTTGGTATTAAACTTATGGAAAAAACTATAGAAAGCGGAGAAGAACCTTTGAAACTAGCAAAAGAGATGAATTTGCTTGTTACTATTAGTGACGAACAGATTATAGAACTGCTTAAAAAACTCAAAGGTGAAAACGAGAAAGTTGCGAGTGATTATAAAGTAGAACCTGCAAGAGTAGAAGGTTTTATTGTAGGGTATGTAATGAAAAATACCGGTGGAAAGGCAAACGCTGGAAAGGTAAAAGAACTAATTAAATCAGTTTTTGATAATTAAATAATATGAAAATCGTCCAAATTGTAGGGCGATTTTTTGTTTGTATTTTATTTTCTATATGATATAATATGCTTATGAAAAATAATAAAAGTAAAATTTTTATTTCTGTTTTATTTTTGCTAGTTACGTTTTGTCTGATTACTGGCGGAATGTATATGATAGCAAAAAATATAAAAGAAAAAGATAAATATGAAAAAGTGTCAGCAACAATAACAAGAATTGATAAAGTATATAATTCAGTAACTGGCGAAGACGAAAGGGTTATTTATGTTTCCTATGAGGTTGAAGGGGTAATTTATTCTGACGTAAAATTGAACTGGCAAAGCAATTTTATGTTTAAAGGTGAGGTAATTACAATATCTTATCTAAAGGATAATCCAAATATAATTAAATCTGAAAAAGAAAACTACACCGCAGGCGTGATATTGCTTGTTATGGGAATAATATTTTTAGGATGTAGCGGTTATATGATATATGAGATAATTAAAAAGAAAATTTAATTTTGTACGAAATTTAGTAAGAGGTTAAATATGATTTATTTTGTAAGACACGGAGAAACTTATGATAATGCAAATGGAAACTTACTCTCTGGCTGGAGTGAAGTTTCTTTGAATGATAGGGGGATTAGTCAAGCAAGAAAAAGGGCAGAAGAGTTAAAAACTGTTAAGTTTGATATTTGTTATTGTTCTCCACTGCTTAGAGCAAAACAAACCTTGGAAGAAATTTTAAAATTTCACGATGGCTTGCAGGTAATTTATGATGATCGGCTAAAAGAGCGGGATTATGGTGAAATAACCAGTAAGCCTGCAAGTATTTGCAAATTTAGAAGATGGAATGCAAATGATGAAATTCCTTTTAAAATGGAGTCTATACCTCAAATGTTTGATAGAGTAGCAAACTTTTATAACGAAATTTTGCCTAAGCAGAAAGGTAAAAATATTTTAATAGTTTCACATAGTGGAACTGCACGACTTACACATTTCTATTTTGCAGGCAAGCCAAGCGATAATGATTATTCAGATTTTTCACTTGGAAATGCAAAACTAATGATGATTGATGAAAAAAGTAAAAGCAAGTGAGTTATTTTTGTTAACGAAACTAAATATAAATATATTTAGTTTTTTTATGCTTTTATCTTGCAAATCTTGTCTAAATTTGATACACTTATCATTGCGAGGATACAATGAAATCTATTTACAAATATTACAAAGAAAGACTTATTGAAATTAGTGGAAAGAATAGAAGTTTATATTCAAAAACCCTATCAAAAAAATATGCTTATGATATAGGATTGGTTTTAGGTAAGGATAAAGAAGAATTTGATGAATTCTATTCTTTTTTATGGAATGGTAAACGTTCTAGTTATGAACTTATAAACAAAAATATCAAAGATAGAGTTTTTGAGAATTTTAACCTTGAGGGGAAAGTTAAAGCACGCTATGCTGATATTGATAAACTTTCTACTGAAGAAAAGAGAAATGAAAATTTAAGACGAGAGCGTCTTAAAAAGGAAGAAATAAAAAAGACTATTGCTTCTCAAGTTACCGCTCTTCGGGGACTAAAGAGAGAAGTTGAAGAGTTTTCAAAAGAAACTGGAAGATATGAACTTTTTATCGGTTATCCATTTGTTACGGGAAAGGTAAATAAAGATCTTTTAATAAAAGGACCTTTGCTTTTGTTCCCTGTAATTATTAATGTTGAAGATGAAATGACAGTTTCAATAGAAGCTAAGCACGATGAGTCAATTCAACTTAACAAAGTACTGCTTCTTGCTTATGCAAAAGAACATCGACTAAACTGTGAAAACCTAATAATGGAATTTGAAAGTTTACTCGATAGCAAACTTAAAAATGTTCAAAATGTGATTGATTATCTTGCGAAGTTTGGTTTTAAAATAGCACTTGATGAAAACTTTGATAATGGACTTATCCCTTTTGATAAGATTGTTGAGGCTGAAACCTCAAAACACGACAAGATGAAGGTTGTTAATTCTTGTGTTATTGGAAGATTTCCTCTTGCAAATTCAATTTACAACGATTATACACTTCTCGAAAGGAAAAGACTTACAACTGATGCTATTGATGAACTCCTTGAAGGAAAAACTTTTAAAAAGAACAAAAAGACTGATACAAGGACTTATTCTATAGATGACCTAGATTATGCTCAAGAGAACGCTATAGCACAACTGCAACAATCGGGCAATATGGTTATATATGGACCTCCTGGAACAGGAAAATCTCAAACTATTGTAAATATAATTTCTGATGCACTATGTAAGAATAAGAAAATTCTTGTTGTATCACAGAAAAAAGCAGCACTTGATGTTGTATTTAATCGTCTTAAATCATTAAATAGCAAATGTATGTTTATTACTGATGCTGAAAAGAATAAAACTGATTTCTATGATAGATGCAATAAAATGCATAGGGAAATTGTAGAAACTTTTAAAGATACGTCTTATGATGAAGAATATAAGGCAATAGAAAAGGCTCTTGGAGAGGAAGTAGAACAATTAAAAACAATTTCAGATGTACTTTTCTCAAAAACACCATTTGGTCTAAATCTTCAACAAATGTATTCAAATTCAGCTAATATCGGTAAAAATACTTCTGATTATCGTCTATATCAAGAAATGCTTAAAAATAAGTTTATAATGAGCCTTGATTATAAAAGACTTTATGAACTGCTCCGTGTTATACGAGAAAAGAATAAGGGTAAACTTTACTATAGATACATAGTTTTAAAGAGAACAAATCCGCTTATTGACCATATAAAGTCTGATGTGGAAATTCATATTATAAATCAACTTAAAGCATATTTAAGCGAACTTATTAAGAAGAATATTGTTCCATTCGATAGTGGAAGATATAGCCATTCAAGACTTGTTATGGTTTATTCTCTAGAAAACGAAGTTGATGATGATAAACTTAAGCCTCTTGTGAAAATGCTTTCAAAACTCGATTTTCCACAACTTCATAAGAGATTAAAATTTTCTAAATTCTTCCTTCCTGCGTATCCATTTGTAAAATCAAGATTAAATAAAGTTGAAAAAGCTATTGAGGAGCATCTTGTAAGTACAATAGAGGCGATAAAGAACTATGTTAGTGATTATTCACTTCTTGAAAAAGTGCTTGATAAGAAAGGTTACTTAATGACAGTTGATAATATCTCAAATGGAAATACAAGTTACCTAAAATTACTTCTTTCTGCACTTGATGATTATGTTGAAATTCGTGATGTCAATGTTTCACTTAGAGGACTTTCAAATGATGAGCGTGATATCCTCAATTTTGCTTATGTTAATTCTCAAAATGAAAAACAATTCTTGGAAGTACTTGATAAACTTCTAGAAACTCGAGTTTATCACGAGACAATTACTTATGAAGAGAAGAATCAAGAAAAACTTTCAAAAATTATTGATTTTGAAAATATCAGAAATAGAATTATCTCTCTTCAAGAAGATAAAAAGAATATAGATGTTTCAATCTGCCAAAACAAATTCAAAGGTGAATATCTTGAATATTACAATAAGAGCAAGGAAAGCAAAAACTATCTTTATCAAATTACTAAACAGCAAGGTCTTATGCCAATTAGAAGTATGATGGAACTTTACAGCGAATTTCTCTTAAAGTTGTTCCCTTGCTGGCTCTTATCCCCAGAAAGTGTGTCAATGATATTCCCTTTAAATAAGAATATGTTTGACCTTATTTTATTTGATGAAGCAAGTCAGGTGTTTATCGAAAATACATTGCCAACAATCTATAGAGGAAAAAATATCGTTGTAGCAGGTGACTCAAAACAACTTCGCCCAACAGCAACCTTTATGAAAAGATATATGGGGAATGATAGTGATGAAGAACTTGACCTTGCTACTATTGCTGCACTTGAAGTTGAAAGCCTGCTTGATCTTGCTACTTCTAGATATAATAGCACAAATCTTACATATCATTATAGAAGTAAGAATGAAGAACTTATCAACTTTTCAAATTATGCTTTCTATGACGGTAAACTTCAAATTGCTCCAAATATAACTAAAAATTCAAAGAGTAAACCGATAGAAAGAATAAAGGTTGACGGAAAGTGGATAAATAGAAAGAACCAAGAAGAGGCTAATGCAATAGTTGCACTTCTTAAAAAACTTCTTAAGGGCAAGAAAAATAAATCTTCAATAGGCATTATCACCTTTAATACAGAACAGGAAATGGCTATTGAAGATGCTATTGACGAGGAATGTCAAAATGACCCTGCATTTAGAGATGCCTATCTAAAAGAACGTAACCGTAAAGAAAATGGCGAAGATATTTCACTCTTTATTAAGAATCTTGAAAATGTACAGGGTGATGAGCGTGATATTATTATCTTTAGTATTGGTTATGCTCAAAACGAATATGGAAAGGTAGTTGCTCACTTTGGACCTCTTTCAGTTGAGGGCGGTGAGAACCGTTTGAATGTTGCTATTACTCGTGCAAAAGAAAAGATTTATGTTGTAACTTCTATCGAACCAGAAGAATTGCTTGTTGAGGGAACTAAAAACCTTGGACCGAAGATATTTAAAAATTATCTAAAATATGTTAGGGCAGTTTCAGATAAAAAAGAAAACGAAGTACAATATATTTTGGATGCTTATAAGCCAACTATGAAGACTAGTGAAGATGAAGTTAAACTTAACCAGTTTGAAAATGATATTAAAGCAGAACTTGTTAAACTTGGATATGAGGTTGAAACAAACCTTGGAAATTCAAACTATAAAATTTCCCTTGCCATCTATGATAAAACTATTGATAAATATCTTCTTGGAATTGAATGTGATCATACAGCTTATAACAGTAGTAGTTCGATTCTAGAAAGAGATGTTTATCGTAACAAATTCCTTGCTTCTCGAGGCTGGAAGATATTAAGAGTTTGGAGTAGAGATTGGTGGCTTAATAAAAACAAAGTTATTTCAAAAATAGTAAAAATGGCCAATGCAAATAAACGCCAATTTGAAAAGAGTTCAGAAGAAAACTAATAAAATCCTGCTAAAACAGCAGGATTTATTAAAAAAGGAATTATAATTATGTTATATTTTGTCGATACGTTATAAGAACTTTTGAAAGATAATAATATGACAATTAATAGTTTTTCAGAAAAGATAGGCATTTCTTCTAGTACTTTATATGATTTAAAAAG
>CARXKP010000019.1:18883-20302 GCA_949096025.1 uncultured Eubacteriales bacterium | reverse complement strand
ACAAAAATGCCCTAATAACTGTATATTTTGTTCTTCAAAAAGTAATTATAAACAAAACAACATTATTGATTTTGAAACAATAAAAAGAACAATAGATTTTTTTATGGCTAATGGAGGCATTCAAGAAATATCTCTTTCTGGAGGAGAGCCATTACTGCACCCTAACATTATTGATATAGTAAAATATTGTCACGATTTAAGCATATATACAACTCTTTATACTAGTGGCATCGTAAGAAATTTAAACAAAGAATATTCAAATAATATTTATTATCAAAAAATATTAGACCAATATAACAACAGACAATTTTCTGAAATACCATTAAGTATTCTTCAAAACTTAAAACTAGCGGGACTCGATAAAGTTGTTTTTGATATGCAGGCAGCAGAAGTAGATGAATATAACCTTTTAATGGGAACTAAAAACAACTTCACAAGCATACTAAAGTCAATGTTAAATGCAACAAAATTTAACTTTGATACTTCTATTCACTTTGTTCCAAACAAATTAAATATTGCTCAATTTAGAGATGTAGTTGAACTTGCCGAAATTGCTGGTATTAATGAAGTAAGAGTTCTCAAATTTGTTCCTCAAGGTAGAGGAAGAGAAAATAGAGATGTTTTACAGTTAACAAATTCACAATTAGAAGAGTTTGTAAAAGATTGCCAAACTATAAAATCAAATAAAACAAAACTTAAAATCGGTATACCATTACAAGGACAAAATCAACATAAATGCACTGCCGGATTTGATAAAATTGATATAAGATATGATGGGCAAATTCTTCCCTGCCCTGCCTTTAAAGATACTAGTGAAGAATTACTTAAAATGAAAGGTTTTAAAAGCGTCAACATATATAAAAATCTTGAAGATTTCAAATTTATTGAAAATGCTTCAAGAAAAACACCATTATGTGAACAAATAAATGATGAACGATTTTTTTAGTATATATTTTTTAAAATATAGAAAAACAAAAAGGAAAAAAATGAAATTATGGAAAATTTAATAATTCGCAGAGCAACTATAAATGATTTAAAAACAGTTCAAAATCTTAATCAACAACTTTTCAATTATGAAATGGAAAAAGGACTTGATGATTATATACCAAACTGGGCTGTTGGAGATTTTGGAGCAGAATATTTTACAAACTTAATTGAAAACGAATTTTGTGCAATTGCAGAAGTTGACAAAACACCTATCGGATATCTATCTGGTTCAATATATAAGGATAATTCTCTTTCATATTATAGAGGGCTAACCTGCGAACTTAATGATATGTTTGTAAAAAGCGAATTTCGAAAGTTTGGAATAGGTTCTAAGTTAATTGAAAACTTTGTAAATTGGTGTAAAGCAAATAATGGTAAAAGAATATTTGTTACCGCAACTGTTGGAAATGATAATGCAATAGAATTTTATAA
>CARXKP010000019.1:0-18873 GCA_949096025.1 uncultured Eubacteriales bacterium | reverse complement strand
AATTAAATATAATCCTTAAAAAAGAACTTTCATTTTAAATAAAAAAATCGTATATAAAATACGATTTTTTTTATTTAGTCATAATCTCTTTCATTATCATAAATTGATTGAGCAATACCAAAACTCATAAGCCCTACGTTTCCTGTTGCTATTCCTGCAATTATTAGGGCATCAGACATTGCCTTACTATAAGCAGAGTCAGATTTAACGCAACCATTACTTATTCTATCTGAATTAGAACTTACATAACAATCAACTTCATCTTCTTTATATAAGTTCTTATCTCCCCAAACTCTCAAAAAAGCTCTTTTCCCATCTTTACCAAGCATTTCATATACTGGTATAGTTAAACAGCTATTTCCTTTCTCTGTAACCTTTGTTTGTGTTTTATTTTTTCCAATAATATTATAAGCAAAATCAACTATTATTTTACCACTTGAGTCAGTAATTCCCCAATAATTATCAGTATTATCCCCCTCAGTAACTTCTTTCTCTGCAAAGAAAACAAGTGAACCATCTTCTTTTTTTGTTGTAGTGTTAATGTCATAATCGACCTAAATGATTTTATCTTTAGGGTCAACAATAATTTTATCAGTGTCTAAATAATACAATCCTACATAATCTTTTCCATCAATACTCTCTTTAAATTGAAAAGTCTTTCCGCCACTAACATTGTGATATTCAATTTCTTTTCGTCCATCAAGTAAAAATTCTCTTGTTTGAGCATCATATACTCTACCAGTTGTGCTACCACTGCTAATATAGTATGTTTTATAATCTTTAGGCTTATCGCTAATACCTCTTGTAGGATTAATTTCGAAATCTATAACTTTTTCAATTTTATCGTTTATTTCATCAATTTTATTAAATCGACCATTTGAATACCTAAAAATTTTAGTTAAATTTTTATCTTTATCATAAATTTGAACACAGTTTTCAGAAGTAAAAATCTCTGCGTTTTCAATCTGCTCTTGAAGAAACTTTATCTCTAACAAAAACAACAAGATTTTTAGAACTCTTCTCGTAAGCATAATTTGAGGTTGCCCAAAAACTCAACTCACCTATGCTCATATCCTTAAAATTATTAAATATACAAGGGCAAATTTCTTTATATCGATGATCTATGAAACCAGCTACCAAATTCAGCAGTTGTACCATTATCATTATGATTATCCTATGGAAAAAAATAGCAGTTATCATAATGGTACTCTTACACCAGAATAAGCAATGGCTTGATTATTTGCATTAAATGTATTTCGTCAATAATCAAATAATGTTATTATTACTCAAATTAAAAATTATTAAAAACACAAGAAAAAACTGAAACAAATAAATAGATACTATGTTATAATAAAAAATAAGGAGATAAATATGGAAAATATAACTATTATTACTGGCGGTTCAAAAGGCATTGGTAAAAATCTTGCTAAAGAATTTTTACTTAAAGGAGAAAATGTTTGTATTATATCTAGAAATCAAAAAAATCTAGATGAAGCAAAAACGGAATTGCAACAACATTCAAAAAAGGATATTGTTACTTATGCTGGCGATGTAAGTGATGAAAATTTTGTAAAAAGATTTTATGATGATATTACAAAAAAAATATAATATCACTTGTCTTGTAAATAATGCAGGCGTAGGCAAATTTGGTACAATTTATGACAATAATAAAGAAATGATTGAAACCGTATTTCCTGCAATAGTATATGGAACTATTCTTATGACAACTAATGCTCTACCATATATGAAAGAAAGTAAAGAAATTGTAAAGATTGTTAATATTATTTCAATTTCTGGGTTGCGAGGTTTTAAATTTGAAAGTCTTTATTGTGCTGCAAAAGCGGCTCAAGAAGGATATTCTCAAGTATTGCGTTCAGAACTATTTGGAACAAATATCAAAGTCGTAAACGTATATCCAGGCGGAATTAATACCGACTTTTGGGAAAATAATCGAAACTATGTTAGCAAGGAAGTTCAACAAACATTCGCTAGTCCTGATGAAGTTGCTAAAACTATAGTAGATAATTTGTATGATAAAAAGAGTTTGGTATTAAAAGATTTAGTCTTTGAACAAACACATATGAATTTAGAATAAATCATCTCTAATTGGAGGTCACACCTATGAAACTTAATTATCAGTTAATAGAAAACAAAGACGATAATGACTTAAATAAACTTCTTAATTATCACAACTTGCCTGAAATCAAAAAGTTTATTTCTTTAAGTGAAGGTTTTTTTGATTATGTAATCAATAACGAAAATGTCTTTTATTATAAAGTAATGATTGACAATGAATTAGTTGGCGGATTGCAAATTGAAAAAGATAATAGCGTTATCTATCTCGCCCTATGGGTAAAACCTGAAAAACAGCACCGAGGTATTGCAACTTGCTTATTAGAAGATGTTTTGAATGAAAAATTTGTCAAATTTAACAAAGTTATTGTAAGCATTGATAAAGACAATCAAACTAGCATTGCTTTGTTTACAAAAATAGGGTTTAAACATACAAAACAAGAAGATGAGCTAATATATTTTGAATACAAAAAATAAATATTTTTAGGAGTATTTATATGGATAAAGTAAAAGATTTAATTTTATATCAAGTTGCTACAAATAGAAATTATAAAGTTGGCGAAACCTTTGTCTTTGACAAAAATACTAAAAATGGACAATATGAAAAAGTTTTTAACTCTAGTTTTATTGATGGAAACACAAGATTTTGTGATAAGTTGTATAAAATATCTAAATCAAAATTTAAAAGGTTTAAAAAAAGTCAGTTATTTAAAATTGCACATAGCTTAGATACCTATGATGTAATTTTAAGAGATTTAGCTTTAGAAGATATAAGAAAGAATTTTTATCCTGACTACCCTTCTCGCTTTCATTCAATGTATCTTGTAGAAACTATAGAACAGGCTCTTAATTATTTTGACGAAAAGGCAACTGTAAAAGATAATTCTTATCAACTAGTAGCAGTTAAACTAAATGGTATTATTTTTAGAGCCGGCATCAAAGAATGTTTAGTTGGTCGCTGTGGGCAATCATATACCTACTATCTAGAAAAAGCAAAAGCATATTGGACACAAGATTGCCCTAAAAATCAAGCAGTTGAAGTACTTTTTGAAGGTAAGGCTGAAATTGTTGAAATTTTAAAAGAAACAAAATTGTAAAATTTAAACTTCTCAATATTAACATTGAAAAAAGATTGCAAATTGCAATCTTTTTATTTATGTTTTTATAATTATAAATATATAATTATATTTTAATATTTATTCTAAAATAATTATTAATAAATATTTATTATAATATAACATTTATCCAAATATTTCCTTAACAAACTCTGTTTGTAATTTAATACAATCACCCTCTGAAGCATTAGCCTCTTCAATTGTCATTTCACTCATATATTTGCCAAATTCCTTGTTATAATCAAGCGACCTAAGCGGAAGTCCTTTTTCAACAACTTTGCTTGCTGGCAATTTCATATAGCGATAACTTTTAAAAAGTCTAGAATGAAATTCTCCGTTTTTATCACATAAAACAATTCCGACATTAAAGTAAGCATCACTTTCTCCACCGACTTTTGCAAGTTTTTCAGAAAATATTTTTATCGTTTCTTCATCAGTAAGTTCTCTTCCTCCATACCTTCTAACAAAAACCCCTGGTTGATCAGCAGGTGCGAATTTTTCTATTACAAGCCCACTATCATTACAAAGCACTGGTAACCCAGTAACTTCGTGATATGCTTTTGCTTTAATCATTGCATTTTCAAGTTCATTTTTCCCATTTTCTTCAATTTCAATGTCTACCTTTATATCTCTAAGGGAACAACAATGCAATCCGAGTTCTTTAAAAATTTGTGTATAAATAGCAATTTTCCCTAAATTTGATGTTGCAATAAGAGGTTTCATATCTCCTTTAATTAATTTTCCATTTTTATAGATATTTAATTTATGAAAGCCATTTTCAAGTGATAATAAATCATCTTCTTGATTTTCATCTAAAAATAAGTCCCCTTTTATTAAATAACCAAATTCTTTAGCAGTTTCAATTATTTTACTAATTAAAACTAAATTATTTTGTACAATAACAGCAAGATTTTCACCTTGATTTATAGATTTGATAACTTCATTCATATTTTCAGAAGAAAAAAATTTTACTTGTTTTTTAGCAGATAAAATATTAAAAAAATCCTTTATTTCTTTTTCATTAGTACCTATTAAAACATTTATTGTTCTCATAGGTTTATGGTAACACAATTAATAAAAAAAGTCAAAGTTTTCCTTTGACTTAATTTAAAATAAAATTTATGTTAAGAACTAAAATGTATTATTTTTTAAGTTCTTTTCCGCATCCAGAGCAGTACTGAGCATCAAGGTTATTAACAGTTCCACACTCTTCGCATTTAACCACACCTTCAACCGCTGTTCCGCATTTTGGACAGAAAGCAGCTTCATCAGGAACTACACTTCCGCACTTGTCGCACTTAAGAACATTTACTGTTCCTATCGCTCTATTTCCGTCTTTAACACTCCCCTCATTCGTTTTTATCATACTGCAACCAGTAATCAGCATTACAAATGAAATTGTACCACTGGCTAGAGCCAAAATAATAAGCACTATTCCAACTGCAATTTTCCAAGCAATTTGACCTGCCTCTTCTGATTTGCAACCAAGAACAACTAAAGCAATACCAAAGCCAAGAACTGCAACTGAAATAGCAAGAATGACACTTGCGAAAATTATTAATGCCCTTCTGCCATATCTTGCTTCGTGGTATATATCTTTATTTACTTTTTTCATATTTTCCTCCTATGAATTAAATTGTGAGAAGCACAATTAAAAGTGGAATACCTATTACAAGAAGTAATGATAATAAAACTGTAAAAGTTATCTTCACGCCTGAACGAGGTAATTTTCCTCCTATTGCACCATTTTGACCATTCATTAAATTTCTATATTCCTTATCTTTATATTTATAACTTACAAAATAAACTGGAAGTAAGGAATAATTATAAAGTTCATTACTAAAATTAGTTTTGACACTTAAATTACTGACCGAATTATAACGACTTGCAATCATATTTTCAATTTCGCTGTCAGCAATTTTCTTTGATTTTTCAAAAGCTTGTGTTGCATTTAAATTATAGTATTCTACATTATAACCTTTAATAAATCCACTATTATACTCATAGCCTTCATTAAAATTAAAAGGTAGAATTTGCATAATTTCATATTGGTCAAGTTTATCACTTGCTTCTACAACGACATTATCAAATTGATAATCTAAATGCCCTGAAATAGGTCTACTTCTTGATTCTGTATGAGTCTGACCATTTCTTGTAACTGTTACAGTATAATGCTCTATACCGTGATACAAAGAATAGGTATGATAAGCAAAATTAAAACTTGAAATATAAGTTGCACCTATATCGGCAAGCGGAATATTCTTTTTAAATTTATTTGGTAAAAACCACTTTTTTCTTAAATTTGCCTTAAAAGTTTCGCTAGCTTTTGCCTTAGAAATTTTAAAAGGCAAAACTGCATCAGGCTTGAGCCCTGGAAGTTGTTCATAAGGAACAAGCGAAGATGTATGACAGTATTGACAGGTATTGGACATCTCGAGATTATTTAGTATTAGTTGAGCACCACAGTTTTGACAATGAAAACATCTCCCGCTCGTCTGCCACTCTCTAAATCCCTCTTCATTCTCTTTGTCTTGAATTGGACGTTTTGTTGTTTTCTTTTTGCTGTCTATCTTATAAACATTTCCACATTTAACACATTTAAGTCCCTTTGAATCAGGATCAAATTCCACCTTGCCACCGCAAGAAGAACAGTTATTTATTTCCATTATACCTTTTCTCCGCAATCAGGACAAAATTTTGCATTTGAATTTAATTTTTTTCCACACTTAGGACAAGTCTTTTCTTCAAGAAGTTTTTCTCCACAATTTGGACAGAATTTTGCTCCACTAGCTACACTTTCTCCACATTTTGGACATTTAATTCCCTGGCTTGCACCACATTCAGGGCAGAATTTTGTTGATGTAGGAATTTTTGCACCGCATTTTACGCAATTAACAGTTGGAGCCTCATCTTTTGCACCTGCAATGCTGTTTGCAAAAAGACCGCTCATTTGATAACCTGCACCAAGTCCGACTCCAAGTCCAGCAAGATTTCCACCAGATGGATTTTGTGCTGCATCTCTCATAGCTTGTGCAGCTTGATATTGAGTATATGTACCCATCTTATCACCAAGAATGCCAAGTTTACTTCTCTCATCAAGTGCCTTTTCAACCTCTTCTGGAAGAGAAAGATTTTCAATAATTACTTGAGTAAGTTGTAACCCCATATCTTTAAAAGCACTGTCTGAAATTTCTAATATCTTATCTGCAATTTCTTTATAGTTTGCTGCAAGGTCAAGAGCAGAAACTTTGCTTTCTCCTATAGCATCAGAAATATTTTGAACAAGTATTGACTTTACTTGGCTAGAAAGATCAGATACTCTAAGCACATCATTTGTACCAGAGATTGCTCTCATCATTGCTTTTGGGTCATCTACCTGATAAGCAAAAGTACCATAACCTCTAAGCCTGATAGAGCCAAAGTCCTTATCACGCATCATAACTGGGTTCTGAGTACCCCATTTTTGACCAATGAATTGTTTAGTATTAACAAAGTAAACCTCAGCCTTAATTCTAGAGTTAAATCCAGTAGGCAAAGACAAAAGTTTAGTAAGGAAAGGAATGTTCTCAGTAGTAAGTTTATAAGTTCCTGGTCCGAACACATCAGCAATTTCACCTTTGTGAACAAAAACTGCAACCTGAGATTCTCTTACGACCAAAGTAGAACTGTTCATAATCTCTTCTCTGTTGTCAACAGGATGACGATAAACGATAATATC
Source organism: uncultured Eubacteriales bacterium (assembly GCA_949096025.1). Taxonomy (GTDB): domain Bacteria; phylum Bacillota; class Clostridia; order Christensenellales; family UBA1242; genus Caccovivens. The sequence goes on along the minus strand of CARXKP010000019.1, from coordinate 11,967 downwards.
TTTTGAATCATCTTTCCATTCTAAAACTGATAATAATTGTTTTTTCAAAAATCCCATATTTACTCCTTTGTTTAGATTAAATCTATACAATGTTATTATACTATAAATATCACAAAAAAACAACAAATATAAGCATTGAATTTTCAAATATATTTAGCCTTTTGAGATTAAAAATTATTTTCAACAAAAAAAACATCAAAATTATTTGATGTTTTTTATTGTATTTTTTTACCAACAACGGAGTTCTTCAGGAACTATTACCTGACAAACACCCTGCTCTGCTTGACAAAGTGGACAAGTTTCCCAAGCCTCTTCCTCAAAAGAAATATAACCGCAACTTGGACAAATCCACATTTTTTTGACATCTTTTTTATAGAGTTCTTTATTTTTAAACTGCTCATAAAGATTGATGAAAAGGTTCTTATGTCTTACTTCAACCTCGCCAATCATTCTAAAAAGATTAGCAACATCTTCGAAGCCCTCTTCTTCTGCAGTTTTTGCAAACTCTTCATAAGCCTCTGCCTCTAATTTTTCGTCCTCAGCAAGAAGTCTTAAGTTTTCTTCCATATCCCATTTTTCTTTAAATGGAAAGCCTGCATCAATATCAATATTAGATATTTCCTTTGGGTCTGCATCTTGAATAAAAGTATAAAGCATTCTTGCGTGGTTAAATTCTTGATAAGCAATGGTATCAACAATTTGTGCAAGTGCTTCAAAACCGTTATAACGCAAACCATATTCTACAAATTCATAACGGGTTCTTGCCTGACATTCCGCAGCCCAAGCCCTTGCAAGATTTGTATAAGTTTTACTTGATTTTAATTTCATATTTTCCTCCATCAAGAAAAATATGTGTAAAATGTGGCTTTTTATGTAAAAATTATATCGATTTGTTAAAATTATCTACAAAATCCTTAACTTTTTTTAATACTCTATCGTGTACCTTTTTCATTCTTCCATTTGTTGAAATTTCAATAACTGAAGCATTTTCACAAGATGACATAACCCATTTTTGTGATGCTCTACTTCTTTTATCAAGTCCAAGTTTATTATAGTTTTTAGCAAGGAATAAAAAGCCTAAAAAGTTTTCTTTAATTTCTCCCTCTTGTTTTAAACTATTCCTTCCGAACTGAATATCCCTTTTCTTTATCCTTCTCATTCTTATAAATGTAGGACACTTTAGATATACGATCAAATCAATATAATCAAAAGTAACAGAATTAGAGTGAAGCGAACCAGTAATTATTAAATTTTTACTTTCCTTTATTTTATCTATTAGAAGTTTATTACTTTCCTCTATTGGACGCATAATTTGAAATTCAGGAATAGTTTGCTCCCACTTATAAAAGTCGCTTTCAATAACATCAAAATCAAGTTCCTTTCCTAAGAGCTCACCTATTGTGGAAGTGCCAGTTCCACTGGCACCCATTACGTGAATAATCATAAACAATCCTTATTAAAATAATTCGTCAAGATTAAATACTTCTGTGTTTTGCTCTATTCTTTTGCCCTTGTTATGTTCAGCAAGAAGTCTATCTTTTAGAACTTCAAGTTTTGGACTAAGGCTAATTGAAATAGTTTGAGCATTTGTAAGACGAAGGCTTTCTTCTCTTAAAGAATCAAGTTCTTCTTGAACATAGGCCCTCTTCTCTTGAGGAGTTTTAAAGTCAACAATAACTTTTCCATTTTCCATCATCTTTTTCCTGATTTTTACAGGAGTATATTCTGATATTGTCTTATATTTCCAAGTAGATGCAGGGTCTTTAAGTTTTATGTTTCCGCTTGGAAGTTCCTCATCTTGGAGTTGAACCATATCAGTAATAATTTTCCCGTCTTTATCATAAAGTCTTACAATGTCTTTAAAGCCTGGGTTTGTAACCTTTTCAATATTATCAGAGATCTTAATCTTTGGCATAAATTTACCATATTCTTCAAGTGCAACAAGTTTATATACTCCACCAAATACAGGTTCTGATTTTGCTGTAATAAGATTTTCACCTACCCCAAATGAGTCGATAGGAGCACCTTGTTCAAGAAGTGAAGTGATAACATATTCATCAAGAGAATTAGAAACGCAAATTTTAGCGCCAGTAAGTCCTGCCTTATCAAGCATTCTTCTTGCCTGTTTTGAAAGTTTTGCAAGGTCACCGCTATCAATTCTAATTCCAGCGAGTGTTTTTCCCATTGGCTCTAAGACTTCTTTTGCAACTCTTATAGCATTAGGAATACCACTTTCAAGAGTATCATAAGTATCAACAAGGAAAGTTGCATTGTTTGGGAAAGATTTAGCATAAGCTTTAAAAGCCTCATATTCATTTGAAAAACTTTGAACAAAACTATGTGCCATTGTTCCAAGTACTGGAATACCATATTGCATACCAGTCATTGTACAAGCAGTACCAACAGCTCCGCCTATGTAAGCATCAAGAGCACCAATATTTGCAGCATCTCTTCCGTGTGCTCTACGAGTACCAAATTCCATAACTGGTCTACCTTGAGCAGCCCTAGCAATTCTGCTTGCTTTTGATGTAACAAGTGATGAGTGGTTAAAATAAGTTAAAAGTTTTGTTTCGATAATTTGGGCTTCAATAATTGGAGCAACTATAGTTAAAACTGGTTCATTTGGGAATACTGCAGTACCATCTTCAACAGCATATACATCACCTGTAAATCTCATTTGTGCAAGATAATCAAGATAATCATCTGTAAAGCAATTCAGGCTTCTTAAATATAAAATCTCCTCTTTACTAAATTTAAAATCTTGAAGGAAACGAATAGCATCTTCAATTCCACCAACAAGTGAAAATGCTGCTTTATCTGGATTTCTTCTATAAAATTCATCGAAGCAAGCCTTTTTATCTTTCATACCTTGGTTAAAATAAGCCTGACCCATAGTAAGTTCATAAAAATCAATTAACATATTATTTTCTTTATTCATAATCTTTTTCTCCTTTTTCTAATTCATTTTTTATATCAATATATCCTTCTGGAATAACATACTTTAAATAATTTTTGTCCGTCCTGATATTTGTTCCGTGAACTGGAATTAAATCTCTATCTATTGGAACAAATTCACACTCAGGGAAATACTCTTCGTTTAAATGGCGGTAACTTTCGTCAGCATACTTTACATTAATTTTATTGCCTACCACTTCTTTAAACTTTCGTGACCATTCTTTAAGTCCATCTGGAAAACTTTTAAGTCCACTTTCATCAAAGAACACAAATTCAACATTTGAATTATTTTTATAATGTTCTCTAAACCATCTAAGTCTAGTTTCTGGAGTGAAATATGGGAAATTTGTTTCTCTGCATCTTTCCTTTGACTTCTCAGGATTTTCAGCAAGAACAACTACCACACTATCACATTCTTTGATTGCCCTATCAACAACACTCAAATGTCCAAGATGAGGAGGAAGAAATTTTCCTACAAAGCAACCAACTTTTTTCATTATTCATCTCCTCTTTCAGGTTCTTCACCCTTTCTAAGTTCTGCAATTTCCTTTTCAAGTGCCTTTATCTTTTGTTTAAGAACAAAACTTCTTAATCCATACTTACTTCTAGCACCAAATTTTTCACTTTCAAGAAGTGCTTCAAGTTCTTCAAGTTTAACAGGTAATACTTCTATTCTTTCACCTTTATCAAGATGTTGTTTGCCATTAAGTTTAACCTCGGCCTCAAACATCTCTGCCCTTTCATCAGTCATACCAACTGAAGAGTAAGATGATGTTTCAGTACGCTCAATATTTATAACCTTAGCACCAATTTCTTCTTCAAGTTCTCTAATAGCACTATCTTTACTGTTTTCACCCTTATTAACAAGTCCTGCAGGAACAGCATAAACATAATCACCAACAGGATATCTAAATTCTTTAATAAGATAAACCATCATAGAGCCATTTACATAAGAGTATGGAATTATATGAACTGCATCCGGATTAAGACTAGGTTTGACTACTTCTGGAAGTTCACGGCGAGAAACCATTTCATAACGAATATCACCATCCTCTCCTTTATAAGTAACTTCAAACATATTAAGCCACTTTCCATCAGTGAGTTTTCTTACTTTCATAGGTACTAATTTATCGTTATGTGAAGTTCCCATAACTCCAAGTTCTCTAAATTCTTTAATTGTACTTTCATTTATCTCATCCGCATTATGTGATGGATTATTGAATGTATCTACACAATCCTCATCTATAGTAATGCTTGTATTAATTCCATTTTGAGCAAAATATTTTAAAAGACTATGAGTTAAATCTCTTACACAAATATCAGTACAACAGCCAGTAATATCAATATTGTCAAAATGATTATTTTTAATAATCTCTTTCATTTTGTCAGTTTTAAAACCATTTGTAGTATCTTTCTCGATATCTATCATATCTTTTGCATAAGATTTAAGTTCATCGATAAGTTCACTCTCAACAGTTCCTTTAAGACAATGTGGTGGATAGAATTTAAGTTCTTCATCACTAGGAGTATGGCTATCTCTAAAATCTATTATCATATCTCCATTTTTCTTTGCCATTTCAATCTTAGCTTGGATAGCAGGAATGATCTTCTCTATTCTTCTATCAGCGAGAGCCCCCTCTTTTACAAATCCATTTACCATATCTACAACAACTAATAAATTTTTCATATTTCCTCCTGATTTAGTGTATGTTTTTGTTATGTTCATTGTGATAATAACACATTAAAAATATTTTGTCAAGCATTTTTGCAAAATTTATTGACAAAATATTATCATTGTGATAATATCAAAAGTAGAAAAGGGAGAATAGCGTGTTAGATAAGGTTTCTTACTTGGAAAAAATGGAAAGAGCAATGGAAGAAAAAATATTTTTCCTCAATAAAATTGACTTTAATAATGTTGATACTATCGTAGATTTTGGTTGTGCAAATGGAGCACTTATTGAGATTATGGATAAATATTTACAAAGCACTAAACAAATTATAGGATTTGATAACTATCAATATTTTATAGATATATGTAATAATAAATATATTAATAATAAAAACCTTATATTTATAAGTGACTTCTGTTTGCTTACAGAAAAAATTAAACAAAAAAAATATGCAATCATATTCAGTTCCTGCCTGCACGAACTTGATGAAAATAGCCTTGAAAAAGCATTAAAGTTAATGCAGAATTCAAAATATGTTATAATTCGAGATATGTACTTTGACAAATCTTTAAATAGAGAAATTGAAAAGCCGTCATATTTATCAAAAATAAACAAAACTCAAATTGATGAATTTGAAATAGAACACGGAGAGGTTAACAATTTAAAAAATCTATATCACCTATTTCTAAAATATACTTATAAAGAAAATTGGAAAACAGAAGTTAAAGAAGATTATTTTTCGGTTGACTATGATAAAATCTTAAGTAAATTAAATAACTTTAAAATTATCTATGACTGGCCGTACACCCTACCTTTTAAAAAAGACGAAATACTGAAAGAATTTAATTACGATTTAACTCTTCCCACTCATAGAAAATTAATATTAAAGATAAATTAAAAAGGAGAAAATTATGAATAAAAATGAAATTGAAAAAATTAAAAATTGGATAAGAGAATATGTTAAAAGTGCCGGTTCTAAGGGTGTTATCCTTGGAATGAGTGGTGGTAAAGATAGTTTAGTAACTGCAAAACTATGCGTAGAAGCACTTGGTGCAGAAAATGTTATCGGCGTAATTATGCCAAATGGAGAGATGAAAGATAATACTATTGCAAAGCACTCTTGTGATATTGTTGGTATTAGATATTATGAAATAAATATTAATGAACTATATAAAAATGTCATTGACAATACAATACCTATACTTAAAAAAGAGGATAAACCTCTCAACACAGTAACAACTTTCAATGTTCCACCACGTCTTAGAATGCTCACCCTTTATTCTATTGCAGGAAGTCTTAACTATCTTGTAGCAAATACCTCAAACCTTTCAGAAGGAATGGTAGGCTACACTACAAAATGGGGAGATAACGTTGGAGATTTCTCTGCCCTTGCAAATTTTACAAAAGAAGAAGTTTGTGAAATTGGAATACTTCTTGGACTTCCAAGAGAACTTGTATACAAAACTCCCGACGACGGACTTTCAGGACAAAGTGATGAAGATAAACTTGGATTTAGTTATAAGGAACTCGGAGAATATATTAGAGAAGGCAAAAAAGGTGAAAAATTTGCTCAAATTTCTCGTATGCACAAAATCTCACAACATAAACGCACAGGAGTTGTAAAATATAATAGCGATTTAAAGAACTACTTTGATGAGGAGGAAAAGAATGTATAAAAATGGTATTTACGGTGCTGTAATAGGCGACATTTGCGGTTCTAAAATGGAAGTAGATGAAATTAGAAATCGCAAAACCCCCCTAATCTCCCAGCAAGAAGAGTTGTACTTAAAGATGATTATAAACTCTTTCAAGATGATATGTTTTATACAGACGACACTATTCTTACTGTCGCCCTTTGCGACGCCCTTCAAAATGATAAAAATTTTGAAAATTACATTAGAAAATATGGAATTAAAGAAATTATTTCAATAAAAGAAGGCGAGCGAAATAAATTTGGACAAAAATTTACTGAATGGTGCAAGGGTTCTGATTTTAGAGAAAGTTTTGGCAATGGTTGTGGAATGAGAATCTCACCTATAGGCTTTAATGCGAGTTCTATAGCGGAACTTGAAGAGGATGTAAATAAGGCAACTATTTGCACTCACAATCATCCCGATTCTATAAAATGCGCTATGGCTGTTGCAAAGGCAATCTATCACGCAAAAAACGGAGCAAGCAAATATGAAATTCTTGCTGTTGTAGAACGAACTTTAGGACAAAAACTTGATTACAATTTAGAAGAACTTCAAAATAATTATACTTTTACTGCAAAAGCAATGGAATCGATACCTCAAGCAATCTTTTGTTTTCTTAAGGCTGATAATTTTGAGGAAACTATAAAACTTGCCCTATCTATTGGCGGAGATACTGATACAAATGCCGCTATCGCTGGAAGTGTTGCTGGTGCATTCTATGGTATAAGCGATGAGTTAGTTGCAAAAGCAAAAAAATATTTATCAAACGAATATGCTTTAGTTCTTGAAAAGGCAAATGAAATTTTTAACGATAAAAACAATTCAAACGAACTTATGTGAGGTAAAAATGGAAATATCAAAAGAAGATAAAAAATTTTTAGAACTCTATTCCGATAGCGAATATCAAAAGCCTTCTGTTACAGTTGATGCTGTAATTCTAAGAATGGTTGATAAAGAAACTGGAAACTATAGAAAACTACCTGAAAAAAAATTACAGGTATTTTTAACCAAGCGTAAATACAGCCCATTTATAAACTGTCGAGCAATTATTGGTACTTTCATTGACCTAAACACTACGCTAGACGAAACTATGGAACTTTGTGTAAAAAACAAAGTCAACTTAAACAATTTTTATCAAGAACAACTTTTCACTTTTGGGGAAAAGCAACGCGACCCAAGAACTAGAGTATTGTCAGTAAGTTATCTTTTACTCACCTCTCCAGCGGAAAAACTTGAAAATGGCGATTGGTTTGATATTACTCTTGAAAAAACAAATGAAAAATCTTCTACCTTGCGAGATGGATATAGAATTGAAAAGGAAATTAGAATCACTCTTTCAAATGGAAATGAAGTTTTAGAAAATACCATAAAATCTTCGCTTACAAGTAAAGGTCTTGATATGACAAAAGAACTTGATATAATTTCGACTGATGTGGCTTTTGACCATATAAAAATCATTTATTATGCGCTTGAAAGACTTAAAAATAAACTTGAGTATACAGACATAGTTTTTAATCTTATTCCTAGCAGATTCACCCTAACAGAACTTAAAAACTGCTATGAGGTAATCCTTGGCACAAAGTTACTTGATGCTAATTTCAGAAGAAAAATCAATGGTATGGTAACTCCTTTAAATGAATATACCTCAGATAAAGGGCATAGACCTTCACAGCTTTTTAAGCACAATCCAAATTGGGATTGGGATATATAAACCATTAAAAACAGCAAAAATAGAAACAAAACTAAAAAATATAATAAAAAATCACGGAAAACACCGTGATTTTTTGTCTTTTTTAATTAATTATCATTTTTTGTTAGCAAAATTAAAATAAACTAATTATAAATCTTGTTCCTCATCCATTTCCCAAAGAGTATATTGTCCAGAGTTTGAATCGCCATTATAATTATCGTGGGCATTCCCAAAATCTTGATAATTAATTTGCGATAAAATATTTGTTGCCTGCTTATCATTTGCTTTTATTTCATCTTCAAGTCTATTCATACTTATTCCAACATTGATAATCTTTAACGGATGATCCTTATTCTCTTTGTTATATCTTTCAGCAAATACACTTATTGCCAACTTAAATTTTCTATAAATGGCAAGTTTTTCTCTACCTTCAAAGCCAGTTTCCACTTCAAAGGTATTTATAAGGCCATACCCCTGTTCTCTATTTATAAATAGAGTTGCTTTTGCAATAATAAGTCCCTTTTTATTTCTAATGACTACATTTTGAATATCAGGATGAATTATGCTTGCTTTCATAATTCCTATTCCAGCACCCTCAAGATGAGCACAACTTGATGTAAGTTTTCCAAGTAAATAGTTTTCCGGGTCATTTTTATCAAGCCAATCAAATGAAAAACTATTTTCAGCAACATCAACAAGATTCTTAAGCGAATCAGCATATAATTTCTTAATCTTATCAGAATACTTATCAATGCTACTTAGCATCGTCTTCTCTCTAAGATGAGTTTTCAAAATTCTATTTGGTGTATTTTTTTCAATTCTTTCTCTATCTATATCAACAGCAAGTTCAAATGTCTTTTGAGATGGATAATAAGGAGCAATAGCATCTGCAAGTTTTTCAGTTTCTTCAGTAATCCCCTTATACTTTACATCTCTAAAATATTCCTTAAATTTCTGAACTGTAGGCTGAAGCATTCTTTGTCTGCCTTTATTTGAGGTATTAGTTCTCTGTATTTCCTCAAACATATTATAACAATTTGAAAAGAAACCATATTTATATTTTTCTTCCGTCATCATATCGACAAGATTTTTCCTATTTGAAATAAATCTTGTAAAATCGCTCTTAAATCCTTCAAATGCCATATTAGAGCATATTGCTACAATATTTTCTCTAAAGAAATCGTTTTTCAAAAGAACATCTTTAAATAATTCCGAAACAATTTGCCCATAATCCACTAATTTTGAAATCTCTTTTTGCGAACTATTTATCCTCTTTTCTATATATGGTTTTTTAAATCCTCCTAAGTTATAGAAAAGTTTATAAAATGCCTCAGAGTTAAATTTTTCATAATCTTGACAGAGTTGATTGAAGAATTTTAATTGTTTGGAATTAAAAAATTCTTTAAACAATTCATTATCATTGCCCCTATATGACAATTCATTATATAGGTAATTATATAATGCAACAATATTTTCTGAATTCTTGCTTCTAAGTTCTCTAAAAAGAGTTTCTCTTTTATCCCAACAAGACATCAAAACGCCAAGAGATAACTTTTCATTTATGTCCACTATTGATTCACTACTTTCATTGATAGGATCTTTTGTCAAATAAAAATATTCTCCAACCTTGGTCATAAATTCAAATGGATACACTTTCTTAGCTTTACATCTACAATTTTGACCAAGTTTAACAACCTCAACCGATGAACCAATATTAAATAATGCTTCATCAACAAGTCCATTATGAATTGTAAGTTCTTTCAAGGATGAACAACCATAAAACGCATCAGAGCCTATATATTCTACACTTTTCGGAATCTCGATTTTCTCAAGTTTACTACAACCTTTAAATGCTTCTTCAGAAATCACTTCAACACCCTCAGGAAGTATTGCTTCTTTTAATTTTTCGCAACCTAAGAATGCTTTTTTACCAATATATACCAAATCTTTAGGAAAATCCACATTAGGAAGTGACATACAATGCATAAATGCTTCGTCATTAATAATATTTACTTCTTTTGGAATTTCTATATTTTCAAGAGATAAACAACCTTTAAAAGTAAATTCATTTATCGTTTTTATATGTTTTGGAAGTTTTATATCAACAAGTCTACAACATTCCTCAAAAGCACCAGCATCAATATGTGTAATATTGTCACTAAGTTCTATATGCTCAAGTCCGGTATTTTTAAAAGCTTCAAATCCTATAAGTTTTAATGATTTAGGAAGAGCTATATCTTTAAGTTTAATACAACCACTATAAGTTTCTCTAGAAATTCCAACCAGTCCTTTTGGAAGTTCTATCTTTTCAAGCCTTTTGCAATCTTTGAAAGTTTCCTCGCCTATAAATTCTACACTATCAGGTATAGTCACTTTTCTTAAACTTTCACAGCTCTCAAAGGAATTATTGTCTATAAATTTCAAATTACTTGGTAAAGATAATTCTTCAAGTTTACTACAACCGCAAAAAGCATTTTTATCTATTTTTACAAGTTTTTCAGGCAAAATAGCCTCTTGTAAATCCTCACAGAATGAGAATGCCGAATTTGAAACTATTGCCAACTCTTTTGGCAGAGTTATAAATTGTATTTCATTACAACCTTTAAATACTCCTTTTCCTAACTTTCTAATAGAGTCAGGCAATGTAATTCCCTGTAAAGACTCACAACCACTAAAAGCATAATCATCTAGTGTTTCAATTCCATCAGGAAGAATCACTCTTTCAAGATAATCACATCCGCTGAAAGCTTCCTTTCCTATTTCAATCACTCTGGATGGAACAATCAATTCTCTTAACGCAGTTTTTTCAAAAGCATTATCACCTATTTTACGAATATTATGTGTAAGATTTATGCTGTCAAGATTAGTACAGTTCTGAAATAAATTTGAAGGTATTTCTTTCAAAGAAACTGGAAGTTTTATATAACTCAAATTTTTACAATCGGAAAAAGCACCTTTTCCCATAGTAGTCACACTCTCAGGGATATCAATCTCCTCAATTTTTAAACATTTTTGAAAAGCATTATCTCCAATTCGCCTTAAATTAAAAGGAAATTCAATGCTAACTAATGGAGTTTCTGCAAATGCACAATTTCCTATTTCAATAACACTTTCTGGAATAGAAATTCTTTCAAGTTTAGAGTTTTTAAATAAATCGTGTTCTAATTCTATCAAAGAAGGTAGACGAATTTCCTTTAAATAGGTATTTTCAAAAGCACCACTACCAATCTTTTTAATAGTTGAAGGAAGATATATCTCTTCAAGGTTATGACATCCCATAAATGCCCATCTTCCAATCTTCTCGACGCCTTTATTAATTATTACCTTGCTAAGCAGATGATTTTCAGCAAAAGCCTCCTCTCCTATTTCTTTGACTTTGCCACCTATTTCCATCTCTTTTAATCTGCAATTATAAAAAGCAGATTTTCCAATATATGTAAGAGATGATGGAAGAGAAACGTTCGTTAAATTTTCACACAGAAAAAACGCATAATCTCCTATTACACGTAGTCCCTTATTAAATTCAATATTTTGAATACCTAAACATTTATAAAATGCTTTTCCGCCAATCTCTTTTACCGCACTTGTAAAAATAATATCTTCTATATTATCTTGGCGATATGCTTGTTCTGGAATAATAGGTGTTTTGATAACGGTTGTAATCTTACCTTCCTCAGTAATTAAGTATTCGTTTTCCCTACTATCTTTCATAGTTCCTCATTTTAACTAGAAAATATTATTTTGAATATTTATCTTTGAGTTCACTCGCCCTTTGATTTAATTTAACCATTTGCTCATAAACAGCCTTATAATTTTCTTCCTGCTTTGCTATTTCTTCACTTAGCCCTTCCTCATCTGGATTAACATTAAAACGTTGTTTTAAAATAGCGGTTTTCTCTTCCATTTTTGAAAATAATTTCATTAACGCTTCAATTTTTTCAAGAATTGATAGATA
>CARXKP010000018.1 GCA_949096025.1 uncultured Eubacteriales bacterium | reverse complement strand
ATTTAATAAAATTTTATATGTGGGAAAATAAATTGACTAAAAAAGATTTTTGTAAACTTTGTCAAATCAGTACTCAAACGCTAAATAAAATCTTAAATCAAAAAAATTTTCGCATAGATGTTTTACCTAGAATTGCAAAATTATTAAAAGTAAGAATATGTGATTTATTTTTAAAATAATAAAGACTAAATTATTACATTTAGTCTTTTTTGATTATTTCTTTAAAATACCGCCACCATTAACCTTTAAATTTTCGCCATTTATATAGTCCGCTTTTTCAGAAAGCAAAAATAATACTGCATTTGCCATATCTTCAACCTTTCCAAGTCTATGTCTTGGATTTCTTTTTTCCTTTGCTTTTATTTCCTCTTCTGTCCAACCTGCAAGAGAAAGTGGTGTTGGAGTAAAGGCAGGACTTACACAATTCACACGAATGTTTTGTTCAGCAAGTTCCATTGCAAGACACTGCGTAAGAGTAATTATTGCCGATGCAGAACAACAATACGCAGAGCATTCTGTATCAGGTCTAACTCCAAGTGAAGAAGATATATTTACTATGCAAGCATTCTCTTGATTTTTTAAAAGTGGTATTGCGTACTTACTACAAAGCATCTTTCCAATAAAATTTGTGTTTACTACCCTCATATAGTTTTCAAGAGAGCAAGTTTCAACAAATTCATCTATATTTGTGCCTGCATTATTTACAAGACCATTAAGTTTACCAAACTTTTCTTTCGCAAAGTCAAATAAGGCTTTCACCTGTTCTTCCTCAGAAATATCTGCCTTAAAAACTTCAACGGAGTATCCCTTTTCTTTAAATTCTTTTTGAGTATTCTGCGCTTGCTCATCATTATGAGCATAAGTTATAATAACCTCATTTCCCTCCTCTAGCAATTCTAGAGCAATTTCTTTTCCTATTCCGCTTGTACCACCAGTTACTAAATATTTCATAATGTACCTCAATAAAATTTTAACACAAACATTAAAAATCCACAAATAAAAATTTAAGATCACTTTTATTTTCTTTTATTAATATATATTTATTATATATATTAAATAAGAATCTTTAACAAAAACATTGACAAAAAATTTTCGTTATTATATATTATTGCTATGGTAACAGTTTTAAAACGGGATTGTTATCAATAAAAAGTCATTAAAAAAGGAGGTATTATGACTTCAATTAAAAAACGTTTTTTAGTTTTATGTTTGGCTCTGGTAACCATACTTTCGCTTGCTTTTGGAGCAGCTTTCATAAAATCTGATTTAAACGCAAATGTTAGTGCTGAAGAAGAGACTAATAATAAAAAATATTATTATAATCACTTAACAACTACTAACTCGGACGGAACTAAATCAGAATACACCCTCGCTAAGAAATTCTATGATGTACTAGAAAGTATTAATGAAGCTGGTGATTTTAAGAAAGGTAAAGTTTCCTATGAACTTAGCGATGTTATTACTTCTGACCAAATTAAAGGTTGGGTTAGAGATGGCGTCCTTGATGTTCCAAAAGCATTTAGCGCTGCTCGCGACTCATTCTTAATGGATCACCCAGAATTATTCTATGTAGATTTATATAAACTCACTATTAGTGCTAGTTATTCAAGTGGCGTTTATTCTGCATATGTTGATACTGGTAGAGAAGCAAATGTTTATCGTGACAAATCATTTAAAAATGAAATTAGTGTACAAAGTGCAATTGTTACTTTTAATAATAAAGTTGAACAAATTGCAAGTGCAGCTACTGAAGCAGCAGAAAAAGACACTACTTCTGTTAATAAAGATTTAAAACTAGCAAAAGCCGTAAATGAACAAATTGCAAAGAAAGTTTATTATGATTTTGGTACATATAATGATGCTACAAGCGGAGAGGAAGTTTCTATTTCAAATTTAACCTTTACTTCTTATGGTGCTTTAGTAAACAACGAAGCAGTTTGCTCTGGATTCGCATCTGCTTATAAAGTAGTAATGGATTACTTAAATATTCCTTGCGTTATGGTAAGCGGATATAGCAAGGGTAAAGATCAAGATGGCAACAATACAAAAAATGATGTTGGTCACTCTTGGAACTATGTTTACCTTGAAACAACATCAAAAGATAGCGGTACTGAACGCACTCTTGCTGAAACTGAAGAAAAAAGTGGTGAATGGTTTGCATTCGATACTACTTGGAACAGTGTAAACGCAAACAGAAATAAATATTCAGCAATGGATTCTATGACTGCAGGTCGCGAATATATACCTGATGGAGTTATCTCTTCATCTGGATATGAACTCTCTTATCCTGCTCTTTCAAGTTTAAATTATAACGAAGCAATAAATCCTAATACTATTGCAGATCGTGAAATTGAGACATTTGGATTTAACTTTAAAAGCAAACATGAGTATAAGGTTGATTCTGATACTTACAATGTTTTCTTTCAAATAAGTTATAACGGCAAAAATTCAACTGAACTTTCAGCTCAAAATATGCGTATGATTAACCGCTATCAATATATGGAAAATGGTAATTTAAAATGGTCTAGATGGCAAGATATTACAAATAGCCAACCTTATGATGGTTCTGGCATTGAAGATAAAGAGGGTTATACATCTATATATATAAATAACAATGTATATCAAACACAATATGCTATTATTAAAGATCTTACCCCAGATACCGATGCTTCAAATGGTTATATTACTTGGGAAAATATATATTTTAGCGATGTTGAAGAAGTTGAAAATCATATAGTATTTTTAAGCCAACTTTATGTAAATCAAGTTTACGGTACTTATACTGCTGCTCCTTATGTTAACAATGTAAAAACTTCCCCTTATGTTGGTGGTATGGTTATAATAAGTGATAATATGGCTCAATCAGCATCAAGTGCTATTATGGCCGATAGATTTGCAACTACATTTAAAGTTGTTTATGATGAACCTCTTCATATTTTAGATGATACTAAGCCTATTGGTGTTATCTCAACTCCTGATATCGAAAAAGCTAAACAATATTCAGGATTTGTTGCTTTCTCTGATGGTAAATATGTTCATCTTGTAGCTGATGAAAATGGAGTTTACAACACTCTTGAGTTTAAATTTAAACCAAGTCTTATGTATGAGCACAACCGTATTGGTTATGCATTTAACTTCACTAATGTAGGTTCTTCAAAAATTGTTGACAAAAAAGTTGGCGACAGTTTTGTAAGAACAACTTCTGACAAACTACCTAACAATGCTTACTTCACTTTCTCTCGTAATTATATGGCTTGCCCTAAAATATTCGGTGATGGTAGATTATGGGTTGACTGTTGCGCTCAACCAGTACTTGCAGATAATTCTGACCTTTCTGAAATGAACTTTAAAGATGAAGAAGGGAATAGCACATTTACTGAAAGTGCAAGAAGCCAAATGATGCTTGTAGTTGATAAAGTTTCAACAGAAGTGGAAAGTTCTATGTTAAATGAAATTGAAGATAATAACGATATCAATATCAACAAAGCAGATATTAAATCAAGTCAAACATTTGATATAAACCTTCAAATCTGCGGAAAAACTCCAACAATTCCTGATGGAAGTTATGTAAAAATTTCGCTTGGTTTCCCTGAAGGTTATGGACCTAAAGATGAAGGTGTTACATTCAAATTATTCCACCGCAAACACATTGATGGCGACAACTATATTATTGAAGAAGTTCCTTGCGTTGTAACTAAGTTTGGTATTGTTGCAACTGTAACAAGCTTCTCTCCTTATATGGTTGCTGTAGTTGATACAGATAAAGTTACAGATAAAACTATCTATGCTTCGATTGACGGTAAAGGTGGAAAACTTTCTCTTGAAGATGGGCAAATTAGAACTATTGAAGAAGGTGGAAGTTATGAATATACTATCAATCCTGAAGATGGTTACAAACTTTACAATGTTTCTTTAAACGGTGAGAATGTTACTGACAAAGTAAAAAATGGTAAACTTACAGTTTCTTATGAAGAATTAAAACATAACAATGAATTAACTATACAATATATTGCTGAAGAAGTTGTTGAAAGTTTTGAAGAAAAGAATATTGTTGAACCTGTTAAAGTTGTAGTTAATACAGAAGGTAACAGTGAAATATATGACTACAATACAGACGGTTATAAAACATCAAACAATAATGCTGTTATTATTTACACAGTTTCAATAGTAGCCGCTGTAGCAGTACTTGCTCTTGTATTAACAATGGTTACAGTCAAGAAAAGAAAAACTGCAAAGCAATAATTTAAGATTAAAAAAATACACCAGAAAAATGGTGTATTTTTTATTGCAACTTTTTCCATTATAAAATTAAAAAAAATTAATTTCTTTATAAAGATTATTTAATTTATAAACAAACTCTAGACCGAATAGTTTTTAATCATAAACTTTTCAGTTTTTTGTGCCAAATCACTGTTGTCTGAATACTCAATAAAATTATTTGTAATCAGTTTTAAAGATGAACTTATCTTTGAACCTTTCCTAAAAATACATAAAATAGGTTTGTTACAATAATCCGCCCAACCCAACTTAATACCCTGCCCAGTAGAAGCAAAAAAATGTCTGCGATAAATAAATCAAAATCTTTAATAATAGATTTAGTACTTATAATCCTATTGTCGTCGTGAGGAAAAAACACCTTCTTACCTTGACAAAGTTTATGAAGACTTTAATGGAAGATAAAGATTATTTAAATAATCATAGTTACTTGAATGAAAAATATAAATTTTAATAATTAAAATTATAAAATAAAATATGTGTTATGTCAAATAAAAAACAAATTTTAAAAATAACGCCTAAATTGTGCCTAAAAAATTTAAACACACCCAATATAATATATAAAAGAAAAATACACCTCAATATATGGTGTATTTTATGTCTGGTGGAGCAATCGTAACCTAAATCGAATTATGGCTTTTGTTTGAATAGTTGTCTAGCCATATATTCAATTACTTTTACATTTACAGCATTTCCAAATTGTTTATATGCTTGGTGGTCATTATGATTGCAAATAAATGAATCTGGAAAACTCTGTAATCTTGCAGCTTCTCTTGGAGTCAATCTTCTTTTTACTTTTGCGATAATAGGTATTTGAACCATAGCAACTAAAGCAGGAAAGACATTAGGTCTTTTAACTCTTATCCCAGAAGGTCTAAACTGAATAATGGCGTCCCAAATTGATTCGCAATCCGCACCACACTGCCATTCTAATTTCTGCTCAGTAATTGTAAAATCTTGTAAAAAATTCCATTTTTTCAACCAGGAATCAATGAAATCTTTGTTATTTTCATAAAGTTTTCTATTCCTCAAAATAAAATTTTCTTTCCATTTTGGATATTCTAATGTAGTGTAGTCATAATCCTTTGTAAATTCAAATGCCCATATTGGGAAACCTAAAACTTTTTCTTTTATTCCATGAATAAATTCGTCCCAGCAATCCAAAACTTTTTCTTCATGTTTAGAAATATAGTATTTATTGTCTACATTCTTATCTTCTAAAATATTTGATGATAAGAAATCTATATCATTTTTGTTTATATCTGGAATAATGACTGAAATTTTTTTTATTCCAACAGACTTATGAACTCCTAAAATAACAACTCTTTCTCTTATTTGAGGCACTCCAAATTGATGCGGACTGACAATTATGGGAGTTTCGGTTATTACATATCCCAATTCTTTAAGACTATTTTTTATTACATTCCAAGTATTCCCATTATCATGCGAAGCAAGATTTCTAACATTTTCTAATATAATATATGGTGTTTTATGATATTTTAAAATTCTCACTATTTCAAAGAATAATGTTCCCCTAGTAGTATCCTCAAAGCCTTTTTGTCTACCAGCCTTTGAAAATGCTTGACACGGAAAACCAGCACACAACACATCGTGTGCTGGGATATCTTCTTCTTTTATGTCTCTGATATTGATATCAGCATTAATGTTGTAATTCTCTTTATATGTTTCAATAGCATATTTATCAATATCGGAAGCGAAAACACATTTGCCACCTAGATTTTGCAATGCTTGGTGAAACCCGCCAATACCGCAAAATAAATCTATAAATTTAAAATTCTTCTTTAACATATTTTTCCCTTATAGTCGTATTTATAAATAATAAAGTTATCTAAAATTTTCTTTGATATAGAAACTTTTTGTTTTCTAGGATTGCCATTAGGTTGTTTTCCTTGGTTAAAATCGGAAAGAACTTCACCATAATTGATTCTGTTAACTTCGATAATATACATCTTTGTATAATTTATAGAATGTTTTAATTTATCTCCGTATGAATGAGGATCAAAAGGTTTTCCTTTTGGCCACTTGCCATTATCTAATTTTAGTTGATTTATAAATTTACTTGCTTCATAGTTTTTATCTTTATCTTTTATAGTATCATGTTCATATACGACATACCAAAATTTATCATAAGTATTTATTGCTTCTAGAACACTTGCTTTATCGTTGCCTAATATTGCACTAGAAGAAAGACTTTCTGACTTTAAATCACCAAAAAATGAAACTTCATTAAACCATAAATCAAAATCTAAATCTGATTGTCCTTTTTGTCTAATATATTTACAATAACTATCCGTATTATTTTCTTTTGTATAAATATAAAAACGATATTCTAAAAACCAACCAGCCCATTCTGATTGAGCCCACTGCGACCATGATTTATTTCTCATTTCTTCAACGCATTTTATTGCTTCTAACCATTGACCAAAAGGAAAGCCATAATTAAAATTTGTAAACAATTCAAATATCTTTGTAATTTTGTTTTGAACAACAATATTATCATTAAGATAATCTTTTAACTTTGTATATCTTACAACATATAATAAATTATTGTTTTTATCAATCTTTTTAAAGACACCATTTTTCATTCCTTGATATAAATCGTTAACATACACATGGGCAGTAGAATTATGCATTTTCTTTTTTAGATATGAATCTTTTACAAAATCAACAAACGCTATGTTGCCTTTATAATGATAAACTCCTAAAAATCTAACAAAATAATTTGTTTTACTAGAAACATCCAATGCAACGTCTTTAAAAGACATTTGTAATTGAATTCTTTTTTTAAAAATAGGGTGCGCACCATCACCGCCCAAATAAGAGATATTAGCAAATAACAAAACTTGTTTGATCCCATCATCGTTTAAATAAACAAACACCTTACGATTAGCAATGATTTCTTCTGAGCAATTTTCTTTTCCTAAAATTTCGGTTAACTTTTCTTTAATTTGCGTTTGAGTTAAAGTTTGGTCAAAATCTATTTCCAGACTTAAATCACTTCTTAATTGTTGACTTTTAAGATTCATAATGAACTCCTTATAAAGGATATTATAGCATAAAAGTTTTTATAAAGCTACTCTTTAAAGCAGAATAATAAAATTTTATTTGGCATTTAGGCGTTGCGTGTCTTGATACAAACGACTTCGCTATACTCAACTGGCCAACAAACGCATGTCTAATTAGCCAATCAACTAAAAATAGTTGATTACACAAAAAAACTAAAATTATAAACGAAAGAAACAAGATTTATACTCTTATTTCTTTTGCCTTTTTGAGATTATGCTTTCATTTTTTCCTGTCAAGCACCTTTCGCGGCATAAACCGCCACTTTTAATACTTGTATTTTGAACACATAATCAATAATTGATTATATAAATTACCTTTTAACTCGTCGTTTGAAAGTTCAGTAATAGGTTTGATAACTGCTTTCATTTGAGTTTGTGCTTCTGCTAAAAGCAATTCTTCTTTTTCAATATTATATTTTTTATTTTTACTTAATTGTTTTAAAATACCATCTCTATCTTCTGGAAATTTATTTATCTCCCTAGAGGTATCAATAATATCCTTTTCATATTCTGTTAATTGTGATTTTGATTCAAGATATTTAATAATTGCATCTATAACTTGATTATTCATAGACTATCCTCCTTTTGTATATTATAGCAAAAATAAAACCTAAACCAAACTTTTTAGGTGTTCGATTTAGGTTTTGATTGGCGGAGAGTTAGGGATTCGAACCCCAGGATGCTTTCACATCAACGGTTTTCAAGACCGCCGCTTTCGACCGCTCAGCCAACTCTCCATTTCTTATGACAACACTTTTATGTCTATTTTTTTAATAGTCATCTTTGCATCGTTTTTTTTATAAAGTTTTTATTTACTTTACTTTTTATATTATACACAAAGTGTTGTCTTTTTTCAAGTATTTTTTAATAATTTTTTATATTTTTATTTTTTTATCTTTAATATCTATCACTTTTATTCAACATTGAAACAATATCTGCAAAACGCTCATTACTTGTAAACACTCTTTTCATCATATTTTCGTCTATACTATATATTCCATCGTCACCTACAATAAAATTATCTCTAAGTTCACAGCCATTAAATTCAAACTTTCTTCTTAATTGCTGTGCCGCTAGTTTATCTTGAGTAGATGCGACACAGGTCCCACCTGGATGATTATGTGCTACATAAACAACTGGAACTTTATAAGTATTAATAAAATTACTAATTTCTCTCATTTCAATACCAACCATATTTAATGTTCCACGCGCTAAGCATCTATCAGCAACATAGTCACCTTTATTATCAAATCCAAAAACATAAAATTCTTCAGTAGTCTTATATCTTAACAAATTTTCAGCATAATCATAAATATCACCAAAAGTATTCAGCCCACCCTTTCTACTTGCTTTAGAGGATGTATAAACATTAAATATTTCTACAAGAGATCTTAACTTTCTTGCAGAAGTTCTACCCATACCTCTAACTGCCATTAAATCTTCAACGGAGGCATCTAAAACAAAAGAAATGTTTTTAAACTTGTCTAGTAACCTATGTGCTAAAGGATTTACATCGCCTCTAGGAAAAATATAAAAAAGTATAAATTCCATAATTTGAATTTTGCTCAAGCACTGCAAGCCAACATTACAAACAGTTTCTAAAAGCCTTTCTCTATGTCCTGAATGAATATTCTTTTCATCTTTTGCCATAAAGCCCCCTAAACTTTATTTCCTCTTTTTATTTTTATCATTTAATAAAATTATAACTATACTAACTCCCATACAAGCAAGTGGAATTGTTAAACCAAGCAAGTACCACCAGCCCTTGTTTGCATAGTTTAAATGCAAATTCATCTCAGTAAACTCCTTGCTCGTACCCCAAATGTAATGGTAATAACCGGCATTATCTACATATAAGCCTTCACAATCTGACCAATAATTGCTCCTTCCTGAAACAAAATCAAACATAAACTTAGGCTTATAATTTGTTTTTATACTATCCTCTATTGATAACCCTTTGCAGGCTGAATAAATTTTTTTTAAATAAAAATTACTTTTTGTAGTATTAAGTTCGTCAACAACTATATTAAAAGGAGATACCATCTTTACTTTTAAGCTTGTTATTAAAAATCCGTCATTAATTTCAGAAATTAAGTCAGAGTAATAATATTTATAGGCCTCGATAGAAGAAAAGGTAATACCAAAGTAAAAATAATCTTCCCCTTGTTCTATTTCACCAAAAACAATATCCTCTATAGGAGAATACTTTTTATCTTCACTTTCATTGTATATTTGTGTAATATAATTCTTTTCGTAATTCAAAATTTCTTTTAGTGCTGAACTGAGGTTTGTTTTAAATAAAGATAATTCTTCACTTTCTAAATGCAAAGAATTATAGTCAATACCAACCTCAAGCCCTTTTTCAAACTTTCCATCTACATAACTTTGCCTAAGTTCTGCTATATAGTTATCTGAGTTGTTGGCTTCATCACCATAAGAAACTGATAGTTTGCCCATAGGCATAAAAAGGAAAACAAATAGAAATATTACAGCAACAAAAAATGTCCCTTTAAATACTTTTTTAATCATTTTATCCTCAAATTTCTATGCCTTTGTATCCCTGATTAACTGGCAGAAATTGATAGGATCAAGACACGCTCCACCAACCAGCAAACCATTAATGCTTTTAATTTTAGATATAGAACCGCAATTCTTATTATCTACACTACCGCCATAAACCACTTCAATTTTTTCTGCCGCTTTATTAGAAAAATCATCAGCTATAACCTTGCGGATAGTTTTCACTGCATCCTCTATGTCCTTATTCATAGGAATTTTACCTGTTCCGATTGCCCAAACTGGCTCGTATGCAATAACTATATTTTCAAGTTCGTTTTCATAAAGGCCTTTCAAAGCATCTTCAAGTTGAGTTTTTAATACCTCTGCCGTCTTCATTAAATTCTTTTCGGCAAGACTTTCACCTATACAAAAGATAACTTTAATTCGATTTTTAAGTGCAATCTTTATTTTTTTATTTATAGAACGATTATTTTCTCTATACTTTACTCGTCTTTCACTATGACCAATAATAACATACTCTGCACCACAATCTTTAAGCATCTCACCGCTAACTTCTCCTGTATTTTTTCCACCCTCTTCATCGCATAGATTTTCAGCCCCTATTGCTATTCCACTACCATCAAGCAAATATTTTGCAGTAGAAAGTGCTGTACTTGGTAGGCATAAAATAATTTCTGCACGACTTTTATCTACCTTAGAAACAAAATTCATAATGTATTCTTTAATTTCACTATTCGTTTTGTTCATTTTAAAATTTCCTATGATTTTTTTCATAATATCTCCTATTACAAACTCAAATATTATTTTATTTGTATTTCATTTTGAAAAATGGATTTTATCTAATTTTTTCTTGAATAACCTCAATACAAGGAAGAGTTCCGTTTTCAAAGAACTCCATACTAGCACCGCCACCAGTTGAAATAAAATCAAAGCCTTTTGCCGTACCAAATGAATTGATTGCACTAACAGTGTCGCCACCACCAACAACACTATAGGCATTTGAATTAGCAATCGCCTCAGCAATTTTCTTTGTTCCATTGGCAAATTCAGGTTTTTCAAACATTCCAACAGGACCATTCCAGAAAATCTGGCTGGCATTATTGATTTCATTTCTATACAGTTCTATAGTTTCTTCACCAATATCATAACCTGCAAGATCACCTTTAAGAGTTTTAACTTTATACACTGTACTCTTTCTATCGCTTGTGCTAACACCAACGTGGTCAATAGGAAGCAAAATTTTCTTGCCTGCTTCCTCCGCTTTGATTAGTGTTTGTCTTGCATATTCAATATAGTCATTTTGAACTAAACTCATACCTACCATCTCTCCTCTTGCAAGTAGGAATGTGTAAGCCATTGCTCCACCAATTATAATTGTATCAGCAATTTCAAGAAGTTTATCTATAATTTGAATTTTACTATCTACCTTTGCTCCACCTAAAATAGCAACAAAAGGTCTTTTGGGATTTTCAATAACTTTAGAAAGATTTTCAATTTCTTTCTCCATAAGAAGACCTATAGCATTTGGCATAAGTCTAGCAAGAGCATATGTGGAAGCATTTTTTCTATGAGCAGTACCAAAGGCATCATTAACATAAATATCACCAAGTGCTGCGATTTCCCTAGCAAAGTCCATATCGCACTTATCTTCACCTTCATAGAAACGAGTGTTTTCAAGAAGAAGAACATTTCCCTCTTTTAGATATTTAATTCTATACTTTACCTCATCTCCAATGACTGCATTGCAAAAATCAACATTGCAAGGAAGTTTATTCATAAGTTCCATAGCAACAGGCCAAAGTGATTTTTGAACTTCAAATCCTTTTGGTCTGCCTAGGTGTGATAAAATAACCACTCTTGCTTTTTGTTCTATTAAATAATTTATAGTTGGAAGAGCATTGTCAATTCTAGTGCTATCTAAAATTTTTCTTGTCTCATCCATTGGGACATTGAAGTCCACTCTGAGTAATACGACTTTTCCTTTTAATCCTACAAGATCTTTAACTGTTCTTTTCATAAAAATTCTCCTTTTTTTGTTTTTATTTTGTTAATTTGCTTAAAATTTATCATTTTTTAGCAAAATTTTTACTATTTTTGTGCTTTTTCACACAAAGCACACTCAATTATCTCAAGTGATTTATCTATTGCTAGACTTGTAGCAACCTTGATTCTATCCTCACCTTTTAGAAAACTTGCATACCACAATAAATGTTTCCTCATATATTTGGTGATAAATTCTTCATCATAATGCTCTCTTAAAAGTTTAATATGTCTATGCAAAATAGGCATTAAATCATCATTGTAATCAAGATTTTTAAGCTGACTAAATATATAAGGCTTTCCTTGCGAGGCTCGACCTATCATAACTCCATCGACTCCGGTCTTGAGAATATTCTCATAACTTATTTTATCACACACATCACCATTCCCGATAACTGGAATTTTTAAAGCACTTTTAAGTCTTGCTATTGCTTCATAATCCGCTTGTCCACTATACCCTTGCTCTGTGGTTCTTGAGTGCAAAGTTATAAAACTCGCTCCACTTTCTTCACACATTCTCCCAATCTCTAAAGAGTTGTCACTCGACCAGCCAAGCCTAATCTTTACTGAAACTGGTCTAGAAGAAGCCTTTACGCAAGTCGAAATTATTTTACTTGCAAGTGGCAAATCTTTAAGCAGTGCCGAGCCCTCTCCATTTTTTACTATTTTTGGTGCAGGACAACCCATATTTATATCTATTATATCATAATGAGATAAAAGTGGATTGTTTATCGCTTCGGCCATTATTTCAGGTTCGTGTCCAAATATTTGTCCAATCTTTATCCTTTCTCTTGGTGAATAAATAGTCATAAGTGCTGTCTTTTTGGGGTTGTGATGCATTGCTCTAGCAGATAACATCTCGCTGTAGGTTGCATCCGCCCCAAAGTAAGAGCAAACATCTCTAAACCCTATATCACTTACTCCTGCCATAGGCGCAAGTATTAAATTCCCACCAAAATCAATCTTTCCAATAAGCATAACTATATTTTATCATTTCCATTTTAAATAAGCAAATTTTTTTAAGAGTATTTTTTATAATTGTGCTAAGTAACTATAACTTCAAAAACCATTTCAAATTAAACTACCATTCTAAATGAAAAAATTACTTTATAGGGCTAAAGTTTATACAAGATAGGCTTAATACACTTGGAAAAATAAAAATTTTGTGATAAAATAGTCCTCAGGAGGAAGCGTGCTTAAACTTGTTAATCTTAAAGACGGTGAATTTAATGTTGAACTTGCACTAGCCACTGTAGAAATAGAAATCGAACAGGCTAAAAAAGAAGGTGTTGTTGCCATTAAAGTTTTGCACGGTTATGGCTCTCACGGAAGAGGTGGAATTATCGCTTTTGAACTTAGAAAAATGCTTTCTGTTTGGAAAAGACAAGGATTTATCACAAACTACTTTGGCGGAGATAAATGGAATTTGTTTGATGAAGATAGTCAAAAAATTCTATTAAAAGATAAAAGCATTTACAATGATACAGATATATCCTCTTCAAACCCTGGTATAACAATTATTGAAATTTAGAAAATTAACAATAAAAATATAAAAAAGGACTTAAAATTGGTGAAATTATGCTAAAAATTGAAGATTTACACTATTCAGTAGATGAAAATGGTGTAAGAAAAGAAATATTAAAAGGTGTCAATTTAGAATTTGACGACAATAAAATATATGTGATAACTGGTCCAAATGGAAGTGGGAAGTCTACTCTTGCTAAAATTATAATGGGTATTTTATCTCAAGATAAAGGAAAAATCTTTTTTAATGAAAATGAAATTTCTTCTATGGCAATAAACGAACGAGCAAAACTTGGCTTAACATTTGCTTTTCAAAAGCCTGTTACTTTTAAGGGACTTAAAATAAGTCAACTCCTTGACCTTGCAAGTGGAACAAAAAACAATGTTGGAGAAAGTTGCGAATACCTTTCTAATGTTGGATTATGTGCTAAAAATTATATAGATCGTAACCTTGATGATAAATTATCAGGCGGTGAAATAAAAAGAATAGAGCTTGCAATGGCACTTGCTAAGAATGGCAAAGTTAATATTTTTGATGAACCAGAAGCCGGAATAGATTTATGGAGCTTTGAAAACCTTGTAAGACTGTTTTCCTCAATTAAAGATTCTACAAATATAATTATAAGTCACCAGCAAAAAATACTAGAACTAGCTGATGAAATAATCTTACTTAAAAACGGAAAAGTCGAATGCACTGGCTCATTTGACGAGATACTTCCACTTCTTGAAAACAACAAGTGCGGAAAGTTAAATTAGAATAAAGAGGTCTATATGAATTCAATCGAGCAAAAACTTTTTGAAAAACTTACTGATTTACACAAAATTCCTAGTGGAGCAATTAACATTCGTAAAAATGGCGAAGGTATAATGCGCAACACTACAAAGGAAATTGATATCATTCCTAAAACAGATAAAAGTGGTATTGATATTATTATAAAACCAAATGTTATTGATAAAAGTGTACACATTCCTGTTATTATTACCGTCGGAGGGCTTTCAGACCTAGTATATAATGATTTTTATATAGGTGAAAATTCTAATGTTGTCATTGTTGCCGGTTGTGGCATACATAATGCAACTTGCAAAACAAGTATGCACAATGGCATCCATTCATTTCATCTTGAAAAAAATAGCAAAGTTAAATACATTGAAAGGCATATTGGTGAAGGTGAAGGCAGTGGCGGTAAGATTTTAAACCCTGTTACAAATGTCGAACTTAAGGAAGGTTCTCAGATGATTATGGAAACTACTCAATTAGGAGGCGTTACTTCGACCATTCGTAAAACGAAGGCTAAGATTTTAGACAAGGCAAAACTTACAATTCAAGAGAATATTCTTACTACAGATGATCAAACTGCAAAAACCGAATTTACAGTAAGCCTAGTTGGAAAAAATTCGGGAGTTGAAGTTGTAAGTCATAGCGTTGCAAGAGATAATTCTATTCAAGAATTTAAATCAAATATAATAGGTAAAAATGAATGTTTTGGTCACGTGGAGTGTGACGGCATTCTACTTGATAATGCTAGGATAATATCAATACCTAAGATTGACGCTGTAAATAAAGATGCCTCTCTTGTACACGAGGCTGCTATTGGTAAAATTGCTGGTGATGAACTTATCAAATTAATGACCCTCGGGCTTAATCAAAAAGAAGCGGAGGAAATCATTATTGAAGGCTTTCTTTTAGGTGACACAAACTCACATTAAAAACAACACTTTCTTATTAATTTACCTTATAATTTTATGGCTATTTAATAATAAACTAATAAAATATCAAAAAAAAGACGCATTTTTAATAATTTTGCGTCTTTTTTCATTTAACTATTTTATTTTATCTAAGATTGCTACAACTTCATATTCTCCAGTTCTAGCAAACATATCAAATAATTTTACCTCGCTGAGTTTATATTCTACTAATCTTGATATATCTCTAACAAGTGTAGCACTATTACAAGATATGTATATTAGTCTTTGGCAACCTTTCATATTTATACTTTCAACTACTCTCTTATCAAGTCCTGCTCTTGGTGGATCAACAATTATGCTATCAATCTCCTCAAGTTTAGGCAACACCTCAGCACAGTCTCCTTTTAAGTTTGTTAGATAAAATAAATTATTTTCTTCCTTCAATCGTTCTGCATCTTGGTGTTCACTCTCGCCAAGTTCTATAGCCATCACCCTTTTATTTAAACTAGCAAGATATCCACTAAGTACACCCGCACCGCTATAACAGTTAGCGACAGACTTACCTAAGACTTTTGTTGCAACATACTCATAGATTGCCTTGCCAATTTCTCCATTTATTTGATGAAAACTATTTGGCAAAAACTTACAATTCAAATTATGTTCACTTGCTTCTAGATATTTTAATCCCATTCTAAATTCAGTCATACCTTTAATAGTTTCAAAAATACCAAAATGAGAACCTAGAATTAGATATAAGCCTTGATACTTTATTTGTTTATCAGTCTTATTTCTATTAAATATTACACAAAGATTCTCATTTTCTTGTCTTATAATAACATCACTATATTGGTCATATAAAGTTTGAGCAGCAAAGAAAGAATCAATTATCCCTATTGCCCTATTCATTTCTTCGCTAATAAGCAAACATTTATCTATTTTACATAAATTGTTGCTTCCTCTTTCTTTTAAAGATAAACCTTGTTCTCCAACAAAGAGATGTATCTTATTTCTATATGAGTATTCTTTAGATGAAGGTATAACTTCTATTTCTTTTTCAAACCCAACTTTTTTAAGTTGACCCTTTAATAATTCTTTTTTAATTCCCAGTTCATTTTCATAAGTGGTATGTTGATAATTGCAACCACCACACTTTGTAAAATATGGACAAGGAGGTAATGTACGCTTATTGCTTTTAGATTGGATTTCTATAAGTTTTCCTCTTAAAAAACTCGATTGGTTACTCTTAATACTAAACTTAACCTTTTCTCCACGAAGAGCATAAGGAATAAAAACAACCTTTCCTTCAAGTCTTGCGACTCCCTCACCATCATAACCGTAACCATCAATAACGCTTATATAACTATTTTTATCAAATGTATTTTTCAAAAGATAACTCCTGTAATTAATTTTCGCTCATTTCTAGTTTATTTTCTATTGCCTTTAATATTTCCATTTTTCCTACACTATTTTCTGAACTACTTATGATAAAAATTTCTTCACGAAGAGAAAGAGCATTAGCAATA
Source organism: uncultured Eubacteriales bacterium (assembly GCA_949096025.1). Lineage (GTDB taxonomy): Bacteria > Bacillota > Clostridia > Christensenellales > UBA1242 > Caccovivens. The sequence continues at coordinate 4,096 of CARXKP010000018.1, read as the reverse complement.
ACCCTAACAGCCTGTTTTGTCTTGCTTTTAGCAATTTTATCTGCTTTAGTAGCTATAATCATAAAAGGAATGTTATGAAAAACCAGGTATTTAATCATTTGCTTATCTTGCTCAGTAGGTAAGTGCCTGATATCTAGCAAAACAAAAACACATAAAAGTGAACTGGAATTTTCAAGATACCCCCCTAAAATAGACGACCAAACATCAAGTTGACTTTTTCCAACTTTCGCAAATCCATAACCTGGCAAATCCACAAAGCGAAAACTATCATTTATGTCAAAGTAATTTATCATCTTTGTTTTACCTGGTGTAGAAGAGGTTTTTGCAAGTCCCTTAACTCCTACTAAATTATTTATTAAAGAAGATTTACCAACATTACTTCTTCCAACAAAAGCAAACTCTGGCACACCGTCATCTAAAATATTTTTAACACTTACTACACTTGTTTTATACACTGCTTTAATTATATTCATAGTTTGATTATAGCATTTTTCTTCTAAAAAGCAAAGTTTTAACTAGATTATTTATAAATTTAATGATAATAAAAATGTTACTTTATTGAGCAAAAAAAGCCAAACTAATGTTTGGCTTTTTCATAATTCATATTAAACTCTAATAACTCCAACTAGTCTAGTCAAAATATGAAATTTAGAAATAACTATTGATTACTTGCTTCTTCTGTTGAAACATTATTTTCTTCTACTGGCTTTTCGCGTTTCACAGGCTCTGCCTTCTTCCTTTTACTCTTTATAAGGTGTGATTCATAAATTTCATTAAAATTCTCGGCTTCACTAATAACTCGCGCTTCCTCTTCTGCACTATTTCCACCCATTCCAAAAGTTTCATTATAAAACTCTGGAGCAATCTCTTCACTAATAAGTTCATCAAGTTTTGCATTATTTTCAAGTTCTGCTTGTTCATCAATAATAGTCTGCTTTTTAGAAGTATATTTTAAACCATTCTTAAGAGCAATTTGTTTTATGCAGGCATCAAGCACTTCTCTTGGTCTTGCTATGTACTTAATCTTTCTAAAATCCTTATCTTTCAAAATACCTACAATATGAAGTGGTTCGCTTTCTCTATCTTCAAGTTCTTCCTCTGCATATAATTTACATTTTGCATAAGGCGATAATAAAGGCTCTTTCTTGAGTGTAGTATAAGCAAAATGTCTTGCATCGAGTTCTAGAGGATGATAAGAGTAAGAAGTGCTCTCAAAATAATTTGCAGCCTTTACTGCTCTTTCAATTCTTGAAATACTCTTAAGCATTGGAGAAACATCTTTTCCTCCCATATTTTGAAGGTGATGACGAAGTTCGTGCAGTACTGATTCAAAATAATCAAATAGGAAAAAGTAATTCTTTGAGTCAACTATTTCTTCATAACTCTTTGTATATCCTCTATTTATTTTAATCAAAAACTTGTTTACATTATAGTTTGCAGCAATACCAGACACATTTGCAAAAGTAACAATGTCTGCAGGAGCTACACCTTGCTCTTCACAATATTTATCAATAAGTATTCTTGTAAATCTCATAAGTTTGCGTTTAGTTGGAACAAACTCAAAGAAATTTTCGTCAATCATATTGATAAGTTGCTTTGAAGATAACCCTGCAGTAATTTCATCAATTTTCATAATATTTATTCCTTTTTTAGTATTAAATTTACATACTAATTTCTTATATCTTATTCGCGTATTAAATTTTAGTATACTTTTTTTAAGAATAAAAATCTATACACAAGGTATAGATTTTTAGTCCTCTTAGTCAACTAGGTCAAATAAGAATGTAATTGTAATAACTTTTCCATCAATATCCTTGCCTGCGAAATTAAGCAATAATTCAAGATAACTATATTTATATGGTTGTGTTGCTTGAAGTGTAATTGAATCAGTTTGAGATTGACCATCAACTGTCATTCTAATCTTTCCACTAAACTCAACTTCTCTTCCGTCAAGAGTTGTAAAGCTTGAGAAATTATTAAAGAATAATTCAAAGATATTGTCTTCTAAATCTGCATTTCCTTCTTCAAGTCCATCTACAAATTGTACATAATAAGGATCATCTCCGCTTTCCATTGGTTCGCTATTAGCAAGAACTCCATACCAAGCATCTTTACCATTTCTAGTATAGTATGCCATACCATTGAATTTTAATGAAATAGAAGTATAATCACATTCCCAAACAGCGTAAACTTCAATGTCAGTTTCAGTTCCTGTAGATACATATTGATATAAATCTGGGAATGTATGACTTTCGTAGTTATAAGCACGAAGTTCGCCATTATACATTACACCCTTAAGTGTATATCCTTGTCTAGTTGGAATGTAAACTGCTGGGTTGTTTTTGTTGAATGAGAGATTTGCAATAACTTCATCTTCAATTGCACTCTTTTTGATTTTGAGTGAATACTCGGTAAGTGCTTGATTTGTATAAGCAGGTTTAAGAGTAACAATATCTTTATCAAAGATAGCAGTTGTGTATGTTGTTGCACCTTCTGTTTCTTCTTGAGTATCTATCTTCCAACCATCAAATCTAAGAGTGTCAGTTCCTGGAATAACAGGAAGTTCTTGACCATAGATGTAAGTCATATTGCTACTAAGGCCAGCACCACCTTCAGTGATAGGTTTAGTAACATCAGTTGTACCATCAGGCATCTTTCCTGTAAAAGTAACTGTATAAGACTTAAGGTCAGCAATAGCAGAAATAGTCATTGTTTTGTCAACATCAAATTTATATTCAGTATCCTTGCTTACAGCTTGAGCATTTTCACGATCAATGCTTTCTCCATTGTACCAACCGTCAAATTTGTATCCCTTTTCAAGGCCATTGAATACCAACTTAACTTCGGTATATTTAGCAACTGTAATTTTGTTTTCAGTTTGCTCCTTATCATTAACATATATTTTAACATTGCTTTCAGTTTCACTTGTAGCAGTAGTGTCAATTACAGTAAGTGTAACCGCAACGGCTTCTGTAATACCGATTGTCGCACCAACAATAGTAACAGCAAGTAAAACGACTAAAGCACAAACAGATAAAATTTTTACTAAGTATTTAGACATAAAATTCCCTCCACGTAGGTATATTATAACACACATTAAAAAGTTTTTCAATAGCAATTCATAAATTTTTAAATAAAATTTTAGTTATTTGCCTTATAAATTAAGCGGAAAAATGACTTTTTAATAACAAACACAATATATAGTTGTTATAAAAATATTTTATGCAATTTTATCACAATTAAAACAAACAAAATAAAATAATTTTATAGATATAAAAAGAGCAAAATTTCAATTTTTTTGATATATTTTAAATTTCTTTAATAAAAATGTTGACAATTAGACAATAATATGATAATATTTAAGAGCATTGGGGGATTAGCTCAGCTGGCTAGAGCGCCTGCCTTGCAAGCAGGAGGTCATCGGTTCGATTCCGATATTCTCCACCACCAAAAAGTCCATAAGGACTTTTTTTTATTGTCCAAAACAATGAAATTTATAAACAATCTTTTGACGGAGTACAAAAACTTTGAGCGAATACAATATTCCTTCTACTTTTCACCTTCGTTAAACATATTTGCTTGTGCAACTTTGCTTACATTTCTTGTGGAGAACAGACAAAGGTTTTGCTTTAGCAGGTTCTTTCATTCTTGACTGTATTTAAAATTTCTTGCTATAATATATAACAAAGAATTTCTTTTATAGGAGAAAAATATGGAAAATTTTTTATCAGAAGAAGAATTAAAACATTTTATTAATGATTATTATACTATGCTAGGTTACAACACTACTGTTGCTTGGGGACACTCACGTGGAGCAGACATTATAGCGCAAAAAGATAATGAATGTATTGTAATAGAAGTAAAAGGTTGTGGATCTCGTCAACCAATGAGAGTGAACTATTTTTTAGCAATATTAGGTGAAATATTACAAAGAATGGACAACTCAAAAAACAAATACTTTATAGCTTTACCTAAAATGCAACAATATAAAAACTTATGGCAAAGATTACCTAATCTCGCAAAACAACGTACAACCATAAAATTAATTCTTGTAGATAAAAATGGAAATTTAGAATTTTTTGATTAATATAAAAAT
>CARXKP010000017.1 GCA_949096025.1 uncultured Eubacteriales bacterium | reverse complement strand
ATGAGTTTTTTAAAAGTTATATTGATATGAGGGGGACAGAGGTTAATCCTAATTCACTTGTAGAGGTACCAATTATTTTTTCATTAATGCCTGATGTAAAGGGAAAAGATATATTAGATTTAGGTTGTGGATATGGAAAAATATCTAAACTTTTTGTAGAAAATGGAGCAAAAAGTGTTATGGCTCTTGATATTTCTCAAAATATGATAGATCTTGCAAATAAACAAAATGGAGATAAGAAGATTGAATATCAAGTGATGGCAATGGAGAATATAGGAATTATCGATAAAAAGTTTGATATTGTTTATAGTTCTCTTGCTTTTCATTATGTTAAAGATTTTGATTTGCTACTTAAGAATATTTATTCATTATTAAAACCTAATGGCATACTTGTATTTTCGCAGGAAAGTCCAATTAATACAGCAATAATAGAAAAGAGTAAAATGGAAAATCGCATTGAGATTGAAGGGAAAAGATATTATCTCATAAGTGATTATAACAATGAAGGTTTGCGAAGCTTTAAATGGAATGAGGTGGAAGTGTTTAAATATCATAGAACATATGCAAGTATCGTAAACTCTTTAATTGAAAATAATTTTAAAATCTTAAGAATGGAAGATTCTATTGCTTCAGAAGAAGCGGTGAAGAAACTTAATAAGTTAAAATATCAAAAGGATAAACCATATTTTACATTTGTTAAAGCCCAAAAAGAAGAAAAAGCAGAGTAATTTTACTCTGCTTTTTCTTCTTTCTTCTTTTTTCTTTTTTTGATAAAATGTAACATCGTTTTAAGCATAATCATTAAAAATAGTAAACTAATGAATACATATAAAATAATAGTGGTTGAACTTGGGAATATCATACAAACAAATGTGACAATTAATCCGCAAATAAAATTACCAATAAGGACTGATAAAAAGATTTGCCAAAAATCAAGATGAAGAAGTATTCCAAAGCAGGTTCCGCTCCATATTCCAGTAAGTGGAACAGGGAAGGACACAAATATTAAAACAGCAAGCATTTTTAAAAGAGTTTTCCGTGTTTCGGTTTTTGCATTATATGAATTTATAATTGTACTTGTGTTTTTAATATCATCTGTAACAAAAGAAACAATCTTTTGAAAAAATTTATAATTTTCTAGCCATTTTATTATCGGTCTAAAGATAAGAGCAACGAGCGGAATTATTATTGAACTGCCAAGAAAAGCAATACCGAGGGCAGACCAAGAAGACAAAGCATTTTCTCCCCAAAAGGATATGCTCATTCCAAATGGAATTGCGCCTTTTAGTTCTATAACAGGGAAAAGAGCAAGCAAAAAAGTTGCAAGCAGTGCGTTGCTACCAAATATCTGTACAATAAAATCAGCAATTTCTTGGGTCATTTTTACTTGCTCCTTAGTCAAATATATAGAAAATTAAATCTTCTACAAAGAATATCATAGCAATGACGATTATAGGAATGATTATTGCCCAATGTGGGGCAGGTTGATCTTTTTTAAATTTGTTTCTAAAAATAGAATATAGTGCCTGTACTAAGAATATAGTGCCAACAATACCGAGTTCATAAAGCATAGAAATGTAAGCATTATGAGGGCTTAATTTAGATGAAAGAGAAGGTGCGCCAAGTCCACGACCAAAGAATAAAGCGACTGGGTTATGTCCGAGATAACTTAAATATTCTTTCCATAAATCATATCTTCCAGTGGTTATCATATTCATAAAATCACCGAATTTTTTGCAAGAACCAATAGAGCCTATAAATCTATCCAATATTCTTTGTCCCGCATTAGGAAGGAGGATGAAAAATAGTGAAAATAAAATTGCAAGACTAGCAAAAACAAGTGAAGTAATTTTAAAGTTTCTCTTAAATTGTAGACCAAATAAAAATATAACAAGAAAAGCAAATATTATTAAATAGGTCTTTGAAAAGGTTAGCAATCCTATAAAAGACATTATTCCAAAAAGAATAAAGTCGGTTTTTGTGCTTTTATTACTTGCAATATAATATAAAAGTAGGGAAAGCAGAACTTCGCAAAACATTGCAAGTACATTTGGATGTATAAAAAGTGCCATAAATCTTGCAAGGTTACCGTCCACATAAACCATTATTATATAGTCTTTTAGATAAGGGTTAAAATAATAAGTTAAACTAAATATACTTGAGATTATTATAGCGATGCAAACAATTTTTATATTATAATGTCCGCGAAAAACATCACTTTTCTGTAAAACCATATTAAAAGCAATAAAGATTGCGATGAATATAAAAAGTCTAAGCAGGGTGTTAAGATTGTAACTTCCTGTTGGCATAAGACAATAAACAAAGAAAAAGGCAAGTGATATTAAGGTGAAAACATTAGGCTTTCTTTTTTCTTTAATATATAAAACAAAATAAAATTTTAATATGAAAATAATAACGCAAACTAAAAAAAGAATAGGACTTAAATAAACCTTTAAAAAAATAAATGGAAGTGAAAAAAATATATAACTTATTCCATTTTCTAGGTTGTCCAGTGTTACCATAATAGCAAGAATAGGAAAGGCGATAAACATCATATCGCCCCAAAAACAATGAACAAAGTATAAGATAGATAAAATGACTAAGTTACATATAAACCGTTTTTGCAAATAAAGTTGAAAGTATTGTTTTAATTTTGTCATAAGTTTTTTGTAATTATTCTTTTATAGCCCCAAAACGCCTATTTCTTCCTTGAAACTCTTTTAGGGCATTATATAATTCTTTTTTCTTAAATGAAGGCCAGTATGTAGTAGGGAAGTACATTTCTGCATATGCCACCTGCCATAGCATAAAATTACTAAGTCGTTGTTCTCCGCTAGTTCGTACAACAAAGTCAAGTTTTGGTTGACCCTTTGTGTAAAGATAATCTTCGATTGTTTGTCTGTCTATATCTTTTTTACCGTCGCGAATAATATTATTTACAGCTCTTACAAGTTCATCTTGTCCGCTGTAATTGATACCAAGATTTAATATGTATTTACTATTTTTTTCAGAAAGCACTGCAGTTTCTCTTGCAGAGTTAGCAAGTCCGTCAGGGAATTTACTTTCATCTCCCATAATGTTTAGTTTAACTTCAGGAAATTCATTTAAGAAGTCCTTACTTGTATAATCTTTGAATAAACTCATAAGATAGTCAACTTCTTTTTGTGGTCTATTCCAGTTTTCTGTTGAAAAGGCATAAATGCTTACAACAGGAATATTATAGGTGTAAAAACATTCTTTTATAATTAAACTTAATGTTTTGCATCCTGCTTTATGACCGGCAGAGCGGGGAAGTCCTCGCTCTTTTGCCCATCTTCCATTTCCATCTATAATAAATCCAATATGTTTTGGCAAGCGCTCTAATTTGTTTGTCATTAATTTTATTCCTTTTGAGATTATTGATTGTTATGTAAGTCACTTGAATACTTTACAATTCCCTTTTTTGCTATAATGCTGTCGGCTTTAGATAGTCCCATAGCATATTGCTGAGCAGTGATCTTGTTTGTGCTGAGAAGGTAGTCACCATAAAAATATTCACGCTTACTTGATTTAGAGCCTTCGGCAGAACTGTCAGATTTAAACAATATACCAACTGTTTTAAATAGAATTTTAATGTCTTTCCAAAGGGTAACTTTTCTTGCGTATTTTAATTCTTCTTCAAAGATGCTTTCCCAACTAGCCTCGCTTCGTCCGCCCGCTACTTGAGAAGGTCCAGTAAGTCCAGGCTTTTTACTATAAGCAAACATAGTTTCTTCAGTATAAAATACCATATCTTTTACAAGCCTTGGTCGAGGTCCAACAATGCTCATATCACCTTTAAGGATATTGAATAATTGAGGTAATTCGTCAATACTTGTTTTTCTAATGAATTTTCCGAATTTAGTTATTCTCTCTTCATCTGGAAGAAGAATCCCATTTTCATCAGTTTTATCTGTCATACTACGAAATTTATATAATTTAAAAACCTTTCCATTTTTGCCAGGGCGGTATTGACTAAAGATTGCTTTCCCACCGATAGAAATTTTTGAGGCAATAAAAATTATAAAAAATAATGGTGCTAAAATGATTAGCGCCAACAAGGACAAAGTAAAGTCAAAAAATCTTTTAAAAACACATTCATAGAATGTTCTTTTATAACCTATCATTAAAGCCTCGTTATGCCATAAATATAATAACATATATTAAATAATAAGTCAAGAGTAATCAAGATAGTGTTTTGTTTAATTTATAAGGCTGTTCTATATGAAGATAATTAAGTTCAAAGGTGTTTAAATCCATTAATTGAAGTTTTTTTTCAAGATTTTTACTTATTTTTAATAAATTTTCACCATATTCTTTGGTTTTGTTTTTAAAAAGTTCATTGTCAATGCTAAAATCCTTTTTAGTTTCACTAAATCTAGTCAGCATTTCTTTGTCAAGGATTGCACTAGAAAGATTAATAAGCCCAAGCCTAAACATAATTTTTTTGTAGGTTTGAGATAGACTCAACGCAAAGTTTTTTAAATCTCTAAGAGATTCTTTTTCGCTAAGATTTAAATTAAAATTGCATAAATAAATATCACAAAAATTAATTGCACTTAAAATTGTGATATAGTCTTCGATAATTGAGTCTTTAAATTTTCTCTTTTTCATCTTCCCTCGCACTATACATTGTATTAAAATTTAATGATAAATGTTTAAGAAATTTATTTGAAACTTATCGAAATGTGGATAAATTTGTTGAAATAAAAAGTCGTTATAAAAATTTAAGTTGTTTTATCACTAAATTTGTGGTATGATAACTATAAGGTTTTATATAAAGAAAGATATGCTTCGATAAGGGTGGTTTATGAAAGAAATAAAATTTAACGGTGCAAATGTTCTACTTCTTTGCACTACAGATAATATGATTTGGCAATTTTTGTTACCTCACATAAAGGATTTAGAATGTTTTGGTGCAAAAGTTGACTGTGTTTGTAATAGGACAGGCTTTTGGTTTGACGAATTAAAGGAAAAATATGGGCTTAATATGATAGAACTTGCTATGAAAAGAAAGCCAATAAATTTGACTAACTTTAAAGCCTATAAAGCACTAAAAAAATTGCAGAAAAAAAATAAGTATGACTTAATTTATTGTCAGCAACCAACAGGTGGGCTTTTAGGAAGATTTATAGGTAGAAGATTTAAACTACCTGTGATTTATACGGCACACGGATTTTTCTTCTTTAAGGGAAATAGTAAACTTAAAAATTTTATTTTTAAAACCGCTGAAAAGATTATGGCAAGATACACAGATATTCTCATCACTATGAATGATGAAGATTTTGAGGCAACAAAAAAATGGAAAACAAGGGAAAAATATAAAATTCACGGAATTGGTCTTGATTATGAAAAATATAAGAATGAGAAAGCTGAGCAACTTTCAAAAAAAGACTTAAATATAAAAGAGAACGAAAAAGTCATTTTATCTGTTTCAGAATTTATTCCAAGAAAGAATTATCAAACAATGCTTAAGGCCATAGCGGAACTTTCTAAAACAAGAGATGATTTTAAATATGTGTTATGCGGAACTGGTGAACTTCTTGAAGATATGGAGGTTCTTGCTAGAGAACTTAAAATAGAAGATAGAACTCTCTTTTTAGGTTATCGAAAGGATATTGACAAGATAATGTCATTAAGTGATATATTTTATCATCAGTCTTATCACGAAGGACTTACTATGGGAATTATGGAGGCAATGCATTTTTCTCTGCCAGCGGTTGTATCTGATGTGAGAGGGAATAGCGATTTGATAGATGAAAATGGTGGTATTTTGACAAGTCCTAATGATATTGAAGGACAAGTTAAGGCATTAAATAAATTACTTGATGATGAGACTTTGAGAGAAAAACAGGGTGCTTACAATAAAGAGAAAATAAAAGATTACTATCTTGAGAATGTGAGGGGAGAACTTAAAAAAATATATCAGGAAAATAGTCTTATTTAGAAAGGTTATTTTCTTGACTTATTTGATAAAATAATATATATTAAATTAGCAAGATATAAAGGCGGTAAAAGGTGGCAAAAGACAAAAAGTCGAAAAAAATAAAAAAGCCAAAGACTAAGGTGAGTTTTGCTGAAAGAAAACAAAATTTTTTAATTCAGACAAAAAAAGACTCCTATGTTCTTAGGGCTATGGTTAAGAAAAACTTTAAAGCTCAGTATAGAGGTTCAATCCTTGGTGTATTATGGACGGTATTAAATCCGCTTCTTAATATGCTTGTACTGTCCTTTATTTTTTCTAATATTTTTGGAAAGGCTGGGGCAGGTAATTTCCCTGTCTATGTTTTAAGCGGAAGTATTATATTTAATATTATGCGTCAAATTACAACGCAATCTCTAACTTGCCTTGTCAGCAATGCTGGAATTATTAAAAAATCAAGAATTTCTTATGCTGTCCTTCCTATTTCAAATATGTTTACAGCACTTGTTAATTTTGGCTTTTCATTCATTGCACTCATATTTGTAATGCTTATTGTAAAACAACAATTTTATTGGACAATTCTTTTAACTGTGACTATTGTTCCTGCAGTGCTGTTATTTTCTCTTGGAGTTGGCTTTGTCCTTGCAAGTATGTATGCTTTTTTCCGAGATGTAAAACATCTTTATACAGTTGGCATAACTCTTTGGCAATATCTTACACCAATTTTCTATACTGCAACCGCTCTTGGCAGTGCATTTGCTACTAAAGTGATAAATCTAAATCCAATGACTGTATTTGTAACTGCATTTAGAGATATTGTTCAATGGGGAGTGGTTCCAAATGGTATAACTTTCCTCATTATGTATGGTTGGGCATTTGGTATGCTGATTATTGGTTATGCTATATTTAGATTAAATAGACGAAAATACATTTTGTATATATAAAAGGGAGAGTAATGTATCTACAAAAAACAAATAATCCAGAAAACCTTATAGAAGTTGAAAATGTTAGTTTGAGATATAATAAACCTACAGAAAGGATGGAAACTCTCAAAGAATTTTTTGTCAGACTTTTTAAAGGAAAGTTAAGATACCAAGAATTTTGGGTTTTGAATGATATTTCCTTTGAGGTTAAGAGAGGAGAATCTCTTGCTCTCATCGGACTTAACGGAAGTGGAAAGACTACGCTTTTAAAAGCAGTAGCAGGTATTTTAGAACCGACAGTTGGTGATATAAGAATAGGTGGCTCGGTTGCTCCACTAATCAATCTTGGTGCAGGCTTTGATAATGAATCTACTGCAAAGGAGAATATATTTTTAAATGGAGCAGTGCTTGGTTATTCTAAAAAAGAAATGAAGGAAAAGTATGATTCTATTGTTGAATTTTCAGAACTTCAAGATTTTATGAATACTCCAATTAAAAATTTTTCTTCAGGTATGCTAGCAAGACTTGGTTTTGCCATCGCTGTTGATGTTCATCCAGAAATTTTGCTTGTTGACGAGGTACTAAGTGTTGGGGATATAAATTTTAGAAAAAAATGTCACGATAAGATTGAAGATATGCTTAAAGAGGGGACAACTCTTTTATATGTTTCTCATAATATGAGTGAGGTAAAAAGACTTTGCAAAAAGGCGTTATGGATAAAAGATAATAAAATGGAAATGTATGGCTCGGCGGAAGAAGTGATTGCTGAGTATACAAAATACTGCAACGCTATAAGAGAGAGCAAAGTATGATTGAAAAAAAAATATCAATTATAATTCCAGTTTATAACTGCGAAAAATATTTAGATAGAACTCTTTCTTCAGTTATTAATCAAACATATAAAAATCTAGAGATTATTCTTGTCAATGATTGCTCACAAGATAATTCCCTTTCAATATGTCAAAATTATGCTGAAAAGGATGAGAGAATAAAACTTATAAATTTAAGCCAAAATGAGGGCGCTTCAAATGCAAGAAATATCGGCATTAAAGAGGCAAGAGGAGAGTATATACAATTTGTAGATAGTGATGATTATCTTGAATTGAATGCTTGTGAGAGATTATTAGAAGGAATTGATAATTCAGATTTAGTAATTAGCGGATTTAAAGAAAGTGGAATAATTGAAACAAAATTTTCAAATAAAGAGGAAAAAAAATATAACTTGAAAGAAGATTATTGTACTTTTTTTGAATTAGTTAAAAATCGTCAAATACATAATGTTTGGAATAAACTTTATTTAAAAAGTAAAATCACTAGTGGTTTTGATAAAAAAATTACAATAGGCGAAGATGTCCTTTTTAACCTTAATTATTTAAAGAATTGCAAAGATGTCTTTGTAATTAAAGATGTATTATACAATTATGATTACACAAATTTAAATAGCATAATGCATACGAAAAACAGAGAAACACAAGAATTACTTGATTACTGGGATGAAATTTATAAATTTTGTGAAGGATATTTTGTAGGTAAGGGTTACATTAAATCATTAAATGGAACTTTTATTAAAGCCATTATGGCTCAGATTATGAATTTATCGCTTAAAGAAAAGAAAGGTTATAAAAACTATAGAAAAATATTTTTAAGTCTTAGAAAATTGCCACAAGTAAAAGAGGCGTTTAAAAATTATAGCCAAAATGTATTTATTAATAAAAGTTGGCTTCAAGTTAAACTTTTATTTGTTACTTTTAAATTAAAACTAACACTACCTTTCTATATTTTTACAAAGTATAGAAATAAAAGATTGGAGGGAAAATGAATATTTGGAAAGATATAAACAAAGACAGAGTTAAGTCAAATGATTTTATTGCTTGTATTGAAATACAACAAGGAGATAAAACTAAATACGAACTAGATAAAGAAACAGGTTGCCTTATTATGGATAGGGTGCTTTATACAAGTACACATTATCCTATGAACTATGGTTTTATTCCACTTACGTATTGCGGAGATAAAGACCCTCTTGATGTGTTTGTGCTTTGCTCTCAACCTCTTGAAAGATTATGCCTTGTTAGATGCTATCCGATAGGCGTTGTTATTATGACAGATAGAAATGAGAGGGATGAAAAGGTCATAGCCATTCCTTATGGTGACCCTCAATATAATAGTTATAAGGATATTAAACAACTTCCTGCTCATATCTTTGAAGAACTTATGCACTTTTTAAAGGTATATAAACAACTTGAAAATAAACCTGTAGAAATTAAGGAACTTGGTGGCAGAGAAAGAGCAGTAGAGATTATTGAAGAGGCACTTGAGTTATATAAAACAGAAATTTTAAAAGACAAGAAGGACTAACCTTTCTTGTCTTTTTAATTATAATTATATTTTTTTATTTAAAAACAATAATTTCTTACAATAGCGAAGATGAGATAAGCAACATACATAAATATAAATAATGCTCCCATCCATTTTGATATGTTTTTCTTTGCCATACAAAGAACTGAAAAAATTGTTGTGAAAACAAATAAAATTAAGGTGTCAATTAGAATTGTAGAAGAAACATTAATTGGGGTTATAAGTCCAACTGAACCTAAAATTAATGCAATGTTAAAGATGCTTGAACCTATTAAGTTTCCAACTGCAAGTTCGGTTTCACCTTTAACAGAAGCAATGACGCTTGTTGCAAGTTCTGGAAGAGATGTGCCTATTGCAACTATGGTAAGGCCAACAAGAGTGTCACTCATTCCAATCTTTTTAGCAAGGAATTGTGCGGTAGTTGAAACGCATTCAGCACCAAATACAACTGCTCCAAGTCCTAAAATAATAAAAAGAACAATTTGCCATATTTTTAAATCTTTTTCTGCCTTTTTTTGATTTTCTGCGTTTTCAGGTGGTGGCGCATCGAACATAAGTTGATGTTCTTTTTTAGCAATAAAAATTGATAACATCATATAAATCAAAAATACTATAATAAGGATTATGCTTTCTGTTCTAGTTATTATATTTGTATTTGCTCCATTGATATATGTGTCAACACTAAACAAAAGTAAAAGAAAGGTTATACCAATTAGAAAAGGGAAATCAAGTTTTTTGCTTGTCTTTTTGATTTGCGTTGGACGGATAAGTGCCGAAATACCAAATATTAGAAACAAATTCATAAAGTTAGAGCCTACAATATTTCCAACAGACATATCAACATTTTTCTTTATTGCACCCGCAAGACTGACAGAGAGTTCTGGGAGGCTTGTCCCTAATGCAACAATGGTTAAACCTATAAATAAAGAAGGAATTTTAAATCTTTTTGCAACTGCACTTGCTCCACTTACAAAAAAGTCGGCGCCTTTAATAAGAAGTACCATTCCCAGTATAAGAAATAAAATGTTTAAAAATATTGCCATAATTTATCCTTTGCATTAGTTTTAATCAAAATCAAGGCTAGTATAACAAAATATTTATTTTTTAGCAATTATAAAAATGAAATTGTTGATTTTCTTGCAAATTTGATATAAAAAATATATAATTACTTTGTGGAACATATTGCAATACTTAGACAACCTTTTTTTGATATGATTATTAGAGGTGAAAAGACGATTGAAAGCAGATGGTCTATGAATAGATCTGCTCCTTTTAATAAAGTTCAAGCAGGGGATAAAATTTTACTTAAAAGAACAGGTTGTCCAGTTACTGCAACTGCTACAGCTAAGAAGGTTATGCAATTTGAACTTACTCCGGATAAGGTGGAAGACATAAGGGTTATGTACGGAAAGCAAATAGGAACTGATAAATTCGAGGATTGGCAAGATACCTTGCACAAAAAATATTGTACTCTTATATGGCTTGAAAATGTTGAAGAAATTGAGCCAATTGAAGTTCCAAGAAGCAATGGTGCAGGCTGGATTGTGGTAAAACCTAAATTAGAACAATTAAAATTTGAAAATTAGTTTACTTTATATAAAAGAAATGATATAATAATGATATCCATAAAGAGTGTGCGAGGGACAGCCCCGTTGACCACACAGCAACCTATCTTTATTGACAAGGTGCTAAAGGCTGACCGATGGCAGTAAATAGAAACAAAAGTCCGTCGGTTCGATGGGCTTTTTTCATACTCTTTAGCGGAAAATTACATAATAATTTAAGGAGAGAAAATGAAAAAAGTAATTACAAGTGAAAGTGTGAGTGTAGGTCATCCAGATAAGACCTGTGATATTATAGCAGATGCTATACTTGACGAAGCATTAAAAGTTGACAAAGATAGTCAAATGGCAGTGGAGTGTGCTATTAAAAATGACAAATTATTTCTCTATGGAGAGGCAACTACTAAAGCAAATCTTGACTATGAAAAGATTGCAAAAGATGTACTTAAAGAAATAGGTTATAAAAACGACTTTATTATTACCAAGGAGATTAGCCAGCAAAGTCCAGATATATATCAAGCGGTGGTAAAAAAACAGTTATGTGCAAATGATCAAGGAATGGTCTATGGCTATGCTTGCAATGAAACTAAAGAACTTATGCCTATGCCTATAATGGTTGCACATAAACTTATGAAAAAATATGATGAGTTCAGAAGAAAAGGAGAGGACTTTTTTGCTGATGCTAAAACGCAGGTTTCTATACTTTATGAGGACGATAAACCAGTACAGTTTGATTGTATTATTATAAGTGTTTCACATAGTGCTAAAATTCAATGGCAGGAAGTTAAAGAGATAATAGAAAAAGAGGTTTTAAAGCCAATTTTGCAGGAATATTCAAGTTTTTATGTAAAAAACAGCAAAATTTTAATAAATCCAAGTGGAAAATTCACAATTTGGGGAAGTTTTAGTGACAGCGGATGTGTAGGAAGAAAAATAGTTGTTGACACTTATGGAGGGGTTGGCAGAGTAGGTGGTGGCTGTTTTAGTTCTAAAAATGCAACGAAAGTTGATAGGTCTGGAGCATATTATGCTCGCTACATCGCTAAGAATGTTGTCGCTCATAATCTTGCCGATAAATGCGAAATTCAAATAGGATTTTCAATAGGTCTTGCTAAGCCAGTTGCAATATATATTGAATGCTTTGGAACAAATAAAGTTCCGCTTAGTGAAATTGAAAGTTATGTATTTAATAACTTTGATTTTAGTCTTGATAATATTATTAAAGAACTAGACCTTTTAAAACCTATTTATAAAAAAACTGCCTCATTTGGTCATTTTGGAAGAGAAGAATTTTCTTGGGAAAAAATTAAAAATTAATTTAAATAAATAGACAATCTTCTTGCTTAATTTTATAATTTTTATTACAATTTTAATGAGGCAAATTATGTTAGATTATGAAAAAAAATATCAAGGGAAATTGATTGCGGGAATAGATGAGGCAGGAAGAGGTCCGCTTGCTGGTCCTGTGGTTTGTGCCTGCGTTATTATGCCACTTGATGAAGACAAAATAATTGAAGGAATAAATGACAGTAAAAAACTATCTGCCAAAAAGCGAGATGTGCTATATGATAAGATTATTGAAAAGGCGATAAGTTATAAAATTGTTGAAGTTGACCACAAAACAATAGACGAAATAAACATACTTCAGTCTACAAGGAAAGGAATGAAAGAGGCTGTTGAGGGATTAAATATAACTCCTGATATTGTACTTATTGATGCGGTTAATATAGATACTTGCTTACCACAAGAGAGCATTATAAAGGGTGATACATTATCTTACAATATAGCCGCCGCTTCAATACTTGCTAAAGTTTATAGAGATAGATTAATGGAAAAACTTGATAAAAAATATCCTGAATATGGCTTTAAAAAACATAAGGGATATGGAACTAAAAGCCATATAGAAGCACTGAAGAAATATGGAAAAAGTGAGATACATAGAGATAGTTTTATTAAAAATTTTAAGGTAGGATAATTATTCTATTATTAAATAATGGCAGAAGATTTCTTCTGCTTTTTTTGTAACATTCAAGTCTGCGAATTATATATTGTATAATAGGGAAAGTATACAGGAGAAAAAGTGAGTGGTGTTTTAATTGCAATAATTGGCATTTCATTTATGTTTTTGATGTCTTTGCTTGGCGGAGCGTTAGTTTTCATATTTAAAAAGAGTTTAAGCGGGCGTGCTAATGGAATATTACTCGGCTTTGCTTCAGGCATTATGATTGCTTCTTCAGTTTGGTCATTACTTCTTCCTGCAATAGAGCAATCTTCAAATCTTGGTAAGTTAAATTTTATTCCTGCGGCAGTGGGAATGATACTTGGTACTTTGTTTTTGGTTTTAATGGATAAACTTGTTCCCAAATGTATAAATAATAATACATCTAGTAATGAGTTCGCTAAAACTTCAAAATTATTTTTAGCCGTCACCATACATAATATTCCAGAAGGACTCGCTGCAGGACTTGCTCTTGGTAATGCTTTTGTATCTGGAGGGGTGACAGGTTATTCAGCACTTTGGTTTGTTATAGGTATTGGAATACAAAATTTTCCAGAAACAAGTGCAATAAGTTTTCCTTTAAAGGAAAAATTTAATAGTAATAAAAAAGCATTTTTATATAGTTTAGCAAGTAGTATAGTTGAGCCTATTATGGCGGTAGTTGGAATTTTTATTTCTTCAACTCTTACTGGAATAATGCCTTGGCTTCTTTCATTTGCTGCAGGATCAATGCTTTTTGTGGTTGCTGAAGAAATGTTACCTGAGGCAAAAAGCAGTCATAAGTCTTCAGTCGCTGGCTGGGGAATGATTATAGGTTTTGTAGTAATGATGATTCTAGATATAGTGTTTGGTTAAAGTTGATTTTAAGGGAAATAAAAATCAAATTTCTTGATATGCAATAATTTTTATAAAAATATTTGACAATTAAAGTTTAAGTTTGTAATATATGAAAGGAAGGAGGAAATTATGGCAGAATCAAAGAAAACAAAGAAATCATCTTCATCATCTTCTTCAAAAAGTGGAATATGGGGA
This sequence comes from uncultured Eubacteriales bacterium, assembly GCA_949096025.1. Lineage (GTDB taxonomy): Bacteria > Bacillota > Clostridia > Christensenellales > UBA1242 > Caccovivens. The sequence goes on along the minus strand of CARXKP010000017.1, from coordinate 8,054 downwards.
TTGAATAAAATATCTTTTTGGACAATAGTTGCTGTAACTGTTCTTTACGCATTAAACTTAGTATTTTCTGCAATAGGCGGTAAACTTACTACTGTTGTAGGAATTTTAAGTGGAATTGCAACTGCTATTATGATTTGTATCGTTGCAGTTCTTGCTTGGCGCTATGTAAGAAATAAGCCTATTGTTTGGAAAGTATTATATATAATTTGCTTACTTATTGTCATTGCTGGTATCATTGTACCTCTTGTTATATGATAAGTCTATATTAATAGCAAAAAAAGATGCCTAAATTGGGGTGTCTTTTTTATTAATTTAATTATATTTTTTAACAATAATTTTTAAAAATGAATATATAATCATATGTTTTCAAAAATCTTATTAAATAAAGAAAATTTACTTTTAAACTGTGAGCAATTAAAGAAAAAGGCCGGCGGGAATTTATGTGTAATGGTTAAAGCAAACGCTTATGGTCACGGTGATATGGAAATTGTTAAAATGCTTGATGGAAAAGTTGATTATTTTGGCGTTTCAAATCAAACCGAGGCATTGAATTTAAGAAAAGTCACGAAAGCACATATTATTGTATTTGGTGCTTGTGAAGACTATAGAAAATGCATAGAGGAAAATATTTCTTTTATAATTTTATCTTTAGAACACCTAAAGGAGATTATTGCGCTTTATAAAGAATTATTTATTATGCCAAGAATGCATTTATGCATTAATACAGGAATGAATAGGTATGGAGTTAAAGATAAAAGAGAATTTGAAAAAATTATAAAACTTTTAGTTAAAAACCAAATGCAACTGGAAGGGATATATACACATTTTTCTTCAGTTGGAAGTGATAAAGATTATACAACTAGACAAAAGCAAAATCTTGATGAATTTTTAGCATTAGTTCCAAAAGAGTGGAATACAATAAAACATATAGGTGGCGGTGGCACAATATTTTTGGGTTATAAAGCGGATATGTATCGTGTAGGATTGAAGATTTATGGTTATGGAAATGATTTTGTTAAGCCAGTGCTATCTATCGAAAGTGAAATTGTTGATTTACAAAAAGTAAAAAAGGGAGAACATATAGGATATTTATGTGGTTATACTGCGAGTAAAAATATGACTGTTGCTACTATACCTCTTGGATATGGCGATGGTTTAACTCGAAAATTGTCAAATAAGTTTTCAGTTGAAATAAATGGGAAAATAGCTCAAAGTGTAGGGAATATTTGTATGGATGCATTTATGGTTGATGTAAGCAATATTAAATGTAAGAAAGGAGATAAAGTAAATATCTTTAATAACGCCAGTGAATTTGCAAAAGTTTTAGGAACAACTGAGTATGAAGTCTTGACAAACTTTTCTAAATTTAGAGGGGATAGGATTGTAAATTAAAAAATTTTAAATGAATTAAAAAATAGTTATTTACATTTTAAATAATATATGATATAATAATGGTATGGCGAAAAAAAGTAGAGAAGTTAGAAAACACGAAAGGAAGATGAGGCGTCTTTGGAGAAAAGATCCTGTCAAGGCTCAATACTTGGAAAAGGCGGAAGAACTTGAATTCAACGAAAATATTGATGACAAATATACAAACGAACTTATTGAAAAATATAAGCAAGGTCATCAAAAAAATAGTTGGTTCAGTGCTTCTGGTATAATTTCCATTATCCTTGGCATTGCTTGTTTTGTGGCAGTTGTTGGAATAGGTTTTACATTGCTTATTTCAAGTATAAGTTTTAGCAAATTCTCAATGGAATTTAGTTTAGACGTTGAAGAAAAAAAGAAAATTTTAATTACTGCATTTGCTCTTCTTCCAATTTTAGGATTTTTAAATATTTGGATTGGTTTAAAAGTTGGCAAAATTGCAGACTTTACAAAAGAAATGTTGCTTGATAGGACTGGCTATATCTTTGGATTGATATTTTTCCAAGCCATTGTTGGTGGAGTTATATTCTTCTTTATTCCAGTAGTTGGTTATTTCATCGGAAGAGGCGTTGATTACGGTGCAATTCACTATAATTATATTGATGAATATGGCAAAGAATTAGGCTGGGGACCAGATTATAGATATCACGAACTTCAAGCCATTAAAAACGATATTATGCAAGAAGAACAGCAATATAGAGTGCCTTCTTTCATTAAGCGCAAAAAAAGAAACAAATAATTGTTTATTATTTAATAAATATTAAAAAATTCCTTGAAAAAGGAATTTTTTTTTGTTATAATTTGTATATATTTTAGTAAAGGAGAAGAGAAATGTTGTTTGGAAGAAAAAAGAAGAAGGCTAAAGAAGAAGAGGCAAAGCGTTTAGCAGCAGAAAAAAAGGCAGCAGAAGAAAAGGCTGCCGCTGAGAAAGAAGCTAATGAAAGAGTTGCTAAAGAAAAAGCAGCAGCTGAAAAAGTAGCAAAAGAGAAAAAGGCTACTGAAACTAAAAAGGTAGAAAAAACAGAGCCTAAGAAAGAAAACAAAACTCAATCTAAGCCAGAAAAAACTGAAACAAAACCAGTTAAGCAAGAAAGCGAAGAAGAAACTGATGTTGAAGTTGAAATAGAGGAAGCAGGAAAGACAAGAAAGGCTATTTATAGAGTTATTTTTGATAAAGAAGACAGACTTTGGAAAATTAAAAAAGATGGTGCAAAGAGAGTTATTGATAGTAGAAGAACTAAAGAAGAAGCACTTGAAAGAGTTCAAGAACTTTCTCAGTCACAGGATTCTAAATTTGTTGTATACAAAAAAGATGGAAAATTTCAAAAGAAAACAAATTTAAATCTTAAAAGCACCGACAAAGGGGACAATTAATGAAAACTCAGATTATTAATTTAAAAGGTGGAGCAAAACTTTTATTTAATAGACAAACTGAGATTAATGGAATTTGTTTGGAGTTTACATTTAAAGCGGGTTCTTTAAATGACCCAATGGGCAAACTAGGTGTTGCCCATTTTTGTGAACACGCTCTTTGTGATTTTGCAAATGCAAAAATGACTAAGAAAGAAAGGTCTAGTTATTCTAGAAAATTTCAGTATAGAAATGCTTATACGTCAAATTCAAATATGGGCTTTTCAATAAGAACGGTAGATGAAGACTTTGAAGATGCTGTTGATTTTGTGACAGAATCATTTGCTTCTATTAAATACCTGCCTGAAGATTTTGAAGAGGAGCAGAGAATTATATCAGATGAAATAAAGACTCAGCTTCAAATAAATAGACGCATAACACCTTATATTACATTTACAGAAGTGCTTGATGATAAAGCATATAACAATCTTGTTGCTTCTCCAGCGGGCAAAATGGAAACCTTTAATAAGATTACTCTTGATGATCTTAAAGAATTTATTAGCAAATACATTACATTAAACAACTTAATCATTTCAGTTTGTGGAAATATTAAAAAATCTAAAGTTGTTTCAATAATGAAAAAGTATGTTGAAGAAAGATTAAAGGTGTCTAAGGATTATGGTTATGATAAAAGAGAAATTGATTTTACTCCATCTAAAGTGCATTTTGCAGAGGCAATAGAGAAGGGAAAATCTCAAATTGAAATAACATATGATTTAAAGAGAGTGCCTTTTAGTTATGACTTTGTTAGAGAACAAAGTGTTTCAACTATTTTGCGTGCAATTCTTCAAGAAAAAACTTTTGAATATTTTAGAACAGAACATAACCTTTGTTATGGTTGCAGTAATTATGTTGGTGTACATATGGGACATCTGATAAATGAAGTTTGTGTATATTGCCAAGAGGAAAATATGCAAGAGGTTATAGAAAAATTTGATAATTTTATCTCTACTTTTTCAGGTGATATTTCTAAAGAACTTTTTGACAAACATAAAAAGAAGGTTATTGATAGTTTTAATTTTGACATTGAAGATATTGGCAGTATTGCTAGAAGTATGCTTAATGTATATAGTGATAGAAGAAAAATCTACAACGATAAATATAAAAGCGAATGGCAAAATGAACTTCAAAAAGTGACTTATGAAGAGGTGAATGAAATATATAAAATGCTTTTCACAGTTAAACCTCATATCATTTTAGTTGCAAGCAAAGAGTTTGAAAAATTTGATTTTAAAGATATAACAGTAATAAAAGAATAAATCTTAAAATTAGATAATTACCTAATTTAAATAAAAAAATCTCCTAAAAATAGGAGATTTTTTTTATTTTTCTAAATTTTTATTAAAAATAAATCCAAATTAGATAAAATTAATTGATTCTTTTTTCAATTTCAGATTTAATTATTTTAAATATTTCTTCAGGCGAAAGTGAAGCATCAATAGTGCAGAAACGATTATTTTCAAGAGAAGAAATATAATCATAACCTCTTGCTACTGCCTTGTGAAATTCAATTCCTTCACTCTCAATTCTATCAAGAGCCTCATTTGATTTTTTGCGTTTAAATGCTTCTTCTGGAGAAAGTTTTAAATAAAATGTAAGGTCAGGCTTTAAATCACCAATAATCGTTTGTGTTAGATTTAAAAGTTGACTCTTATCCATTATTTTACGAGCTTCTCCTTGATAGGCGAGGGTAGAATCATAAAATCTATCTGCTATTACTATCTTTCCTTCTTTTAATGCTGGTATTATTCTTGTATGAGTATTTTGAGCCCGAGCCGCACAAAACAGTAAAAGTTCGGTTATAGGGAGTGGTTTTTCTTCCTTATAAAATAATAGTAAATTTCTTATTTCTTCAGCAAGTGGAGTTCCACCTGGCTCACGAACAAATAGATAATCGTCTTCACTGAAATTATTTTTAAAATAGTCCTTTAAGAGATTAACCTGTGTTGATTTTCCACAGGCTTCTCCGCCTTCAATTGTAATAAAAAATCCTTTTTTCATCAGTTCCCTTCTTTTTATTCTTCGTCATCACAATCACAGTCACATTCACAATGTTCTCCGCAATGACATTCTCCGCCTTCTTCTTCACAGTGGCAGTGATGCTCGTGCTCTCCACAATGGCAAGCCTCATCAAATATATCTACATATTCAATATATTCATCAAGGTTATGTGATTTGTAAATATTTTCTGGCATTTGGTCTGTAGTTGTGTATCCTGGTTCAGCAACAAGAACTTCAACAATTCTATTGATTACAGAAGCGCAGGTGAGTTCTGCTGTAGCAGGTCTTTCGATTACTACTCTAGTAGTAGGGGTTCCTTCAATAGTCCAATCATTGCAATCAAATTCGTCTTTTCTATATACTTTTCCGATACACTCAGAAATAATAGTAGTACCTTCTTCAGTTTCAGTAGTCACGATTGCACTCATTCCAGTACAATCACCTTTTTTGATAGTCATATCAAGAGTAGAACTATAAATATCCTCGGTTGCAATTTGTGGAGTTGTCTTTTGAGATTGTCTTATTACGTGAAGTCCAAGTTTAGAGCAAAGCCAACCATTTACATTCCACATATAACTTGGGGCATAGTTTCCTTCATCAATAAGTTTTTGGCGTTCTTCATCTGAAATTTCATCAACAGAAGCAATTTCTTTTTGAAACTGCTCGACAGTAAGACCTGCTCCGTGAACTTTAGCAAGAGAAATGCCATAGTCCTCAACATTATAACTTGATTTTCCGCGAATTGTGTTAATTTTGTGTGTTGCACCGCCAAGAACACTTATAAGGTTTCCCCAGAAAACATCTTGATATCCACTTCCGCAGATAGTACATCCATTTTCCTTAGCAATTTTATCAAGTTTTTCTACGAGTGCAGGGCTAGAGTTTTGAGCATAGAAAGCCTCTTCACAAGTTGAAATAACATTTACACCATTTTTAGCAAAGACTTCATAAATAGGGTAGTTTTCGCTAAAAAGACTGGTAGTTGTCACGATTGCCACATCAACAGCATTTTCTTTTAAAAACTCTTCAAGTTTAGCGGCATCTTGTATTTTAACGCCAACCTTCTCTTTACTGTCAAGAAGAATTGACACATCTTTACCAAATTTAGATTTGTCAATGTCAAAAGCACCAACAAGTTGAACTCCTTTTTCAAGAGCATATCCGATTGTGTATTTACTCATTTTACCACAACCATATTGTACCATTTTAATTTTTTCCATTTTTTCCTCCCAAACATAAGTATAACAACTATTAAACTTTTTACCAAACTTTTTTCAATGATTTTTGATGAATGTTGTCAATCGAATAAAACTTGTTCTATTCCTCTGGCTGATATGTGATAGGGTGTGATTTAAAATAGTTAAATATAGTGACAGCAAGATTATGATTTATTTCAGGCAAAATTTCAAGTTCTTCAATACTAAGTTTAGAAACTTCTTCACTCGTGCCAAAAGCCTGAATTAGAGCATCTCTCTTTTTAGGTCCAACACCACTAATTTCATCAAGGCAACTTTTGGCCATTTTGCTGTTTCTTAAATTTCTATGATATGTTATTGCAAACCTGTGAGCCTCATCTCTTATTCGCTGTAAAAGTTTTAGTTCTGCTGAACCTGGTTTTAAAAGAGTAGGAAGTGAATTGTTTGGATGAAAAACCTCTTCAATTCTTTTAGCCAAACTTATCATTTCAATTTCATCTTCGAGGCCATATCTTTGTAATATTTCATAGCAGGAAGAAAGTTGCCCCTTTCCGCCATCAATAACAAGAAGGTTTGGTTTTTCTTTAAAACTTTCACCATTTTGCTCTTTGTATCTTTTAAGTCTTCTTGAAAGTGCCTCTTCTAGGGAGGCAAAGTCATTTGAACCCTTTACAGTTTTAATTTTAAACTTACGGTAGTCTTTTTTGCTAGGTTCGCCATTTTTAAATACAACCATAGAGCAAACTTTGTTGGTTCCGCTTATGTTTGAAATATCATAACATTCCATTCTGTGAGGAAACTCACGCAAAGATAATTTTTCTTTAAGTACTTTTAAAGCCCCTAGAGTGTTATTATATTTCAGTTTATCCTTTTCAAGATGTTTCTCAAGATATTCTTTTGCGTTTTGTAAAGCCATATCAAGTAGTGTTTTATTTATTCCGTGAGGATTTGAAATGAAGTTGATTTTTTTACCAAGAAATTCTGATAAAACATCAGTTGAAGGAATTTCGTGAGAAAGAATAATTTCATTTGGGAGTAACATATTTTGATAATATTGTGAAATGAAATTGAAAAGAGTTTGACCTTCTTCAAGTTCTGCATCGTTGCAGGTGTATGAAATAATACCAAGGATTTTTCCACCACGAATTACCATATAGGTTATTACTCCGCTTAACCCATCAGTTACATAAGCAAAAACATCTTTTGATACATCTTTAGGTAAGTTTGCAACGACTCTATCTTTCAATTTTTTTATCATCTTTAAGCGTTCTCGCAAAGTTATTGCAACCTCAAAATTTTCATTATTTGATGCATTCAACATTTTTTGCGTGATAATTTCTTCAATTTCACTGTCATTTCCATTTAAAAAGTTGATTGCCTTTTCAATTTCTTTTTTATATTCCTCTTGCAAAACTCTTTTTGTGCAGGGGGCAGAACATAGTCCAAGTGAATAATTTAAGCATTCTCTTTTTGCAATAGAGGTTTCAGTTATCTTGTTTGAACAGGTTCTTATTTTAAAAGCAGCGTTGATTGTTTTTAATATTTCCCCCGCACTTAGTCCAGCAAAATAAGGACCAAAATATTTTGCTCCATCCTTTTTGACTCTTCTCACAATTTCAAATTTAGGAAAAGGGTCTTTTAAATTAATTTTTAAATAAGGAAATTGTTTTCCGTCTTTTAATAAAATATTATAAAAAGGTTGATGTTCTTTAATTAGATTACTTTCTAGTGCAAGAGCATCCATTTCAGACATTGTGATAAAATAGTCAAAACTAGAAACATTATCGACCATAGTCTGAACTTTGCTAGGTTTTGGCGAATTTCTAAAATATTGACTAACACGATTTTTTAAGTTTTTAGCCTTGCCAACATAAATAACATTTCCATTTTCATCTCGCATAATGTATACGCCGGGTTTTGTAGTAAGAGTTTTTAATTTATCTTTAATAACATCGTTCATATAGAAATTATATACCAAAAATAAATAAAAACAAAACAAATTGAAAAATTAGATTGAGT
>CARXKP010000016.1 GCA_949096025.1 uncultured Eubacteriales bacterium | reverse complement strand
ATACCTGCATTTTTAGCAATATCTTCTACCATTTTAAGCATTTCACTGCCTAAACCAATTTTAACATAATCTTTATCTTCAATTTCTATCCAACCAAGGTTAGCATATTTTTTATTTTTAATATTAAACGTACAATTAGCGACCTGTTTTCCTTCTTGATTTTCAACTTTAATAAAGTAATCTGTATCATATCCTCTTTCTGTCGATGGTTTACTTCTTAAAGTAAAAATCAAATCCTTATCAGCAATATTTTTATTGTATGTTTCTTTAGTTTGCTTTACTTCATCAAGTATTTCATCTTCAAGATAACAACCATTTTTATCGCAAATTTTGTATCTGTCAAAGTCACTTATTGAAGTAAAAAACTCTATTAAATCTTCACTTTTAAATTCATACATTGCAGAATTAATTCTTTTATTATTAAAAAAGTTTAAAACAAAAATACTATTTTCATTTATAACAAAATCCCCGTCAAGTGCGGAAGCTGAACTATCCTTTACAGAAAGCGTACTATCTTTAATATCTAAAATGTCTGAAATTCTATATGCAAGGCAAGGCTTAGCTTTAACATTTTTTACATCTGATACTATTTGAGGTTTGATACCTTTCGTATAATAAGCCTCAAGAATTTTTTCTTTTAAATTTCCTACTGTAATTTGCATTATCCTATCTCCCCATAAAAATTAAAGCACCATCAAAGTGCTTTAGTTTACTTATTCGATTTCTGGTTCTAGTGGTCTGCCATCAACAACATCTCTAGGATCCATCTCTGTCATTATCAAGGCTTCACTTTCTTTGACTGTTAATAAATCTTTTTTATTATCTTTTACGTATTTTTCAAAGTCAATTCCTGATTCTTCCCACATTCCATCCGAAAATTCAAGATTAACTTTTGTTTTTCTATCGTGTGCAAACATTGACACTCCATCTGTTACATATATAAATCTTTCTTCTTTATTTTTCATAATATCCCCCTATTTACAATTATAGTATAACATATCTTATATAAATAATCAACACCTAATTTATAAAACTACTCTAATATTTAATTGCTGTTATTAAATTTCAAAAACTATATAAAAAATTAAAAAAGATACTCTAAAAATGAGTATCTTTTAAAATTTATTAAATTATTCAATAATTGTTGAAACAACACCTGAACCAACTGTTCTACCACCTTCACGGATAGCGAAACGAAGTCCTTGATCAATAGCAATTGACTTATTAAGAGTAATAGTCATATTGATGTGGTCACCAGGCATAACCATTTCAACACCCTTTTCAAGTTCAACTACGCCAGTAACGTCAGTTGTTCTGAAATAGAATTGTGGTCTGTAACCATTAAAGAATGGAGTATGACGGCCACCTTCTTCTTTCTTAAGAACGTATACTTCAGCAGTGAATTTAGTGTGTGGGTGAATTGAACCAGGTTTGCAAAGAACTTGTCCTCTTTCGATTTCTGTTCTTTGAATACCACGGAGAAGAAGTCCAGCATTATCACCAGCGATAGCAGCATCGAGTGATTTGTGGAACATTTCAACACCTGTAACAACTGTTGTTCTAGATTCGCCAAGACCAACGAGTTCTACAGTGTCACCAACTTTAACTTGTCCTCTTTCAACTCTACCAGTTGCAACAGTACCACGACCAGTGATAGTGAATACGTCTTCAACAGGCATAAGGAAAGGTTTATCAGTGTCTCTTTGAGGCTCTGGAATATAAGAGTCAACAGCAGCCATAAGTTCATCAAGGCAAGCACAAGCAGGATCATCACATTTTCCAGCTTGACCAGCTTCAAGAGCTTTAAGAGCAGAACCTTTGATAATTGGAGTAGTGTCTCCAGGGAAACCATACTCAGTAAGAAGGTCACGGATTTCCATTTCAACAAGTTCAAGAAGTTCTGGATCGTCAACTTGATCAGTTTTGTTCATAAATACAATAATGTATGGAACACCAACTTGTCTAGCAAGAAGGATGTGCTCTCTAGTTTGAGGCATTGGACCATCAGTAGCAGCAACAACGAGGATTGCTCCGTCCATTTGAGCTGCACCAGTAATCATATTTTTAACATAGTCTGCGTGTCCTGGGCAGTCTACGTGTGCGTAGTGACGAGTTGCAGTCTCGTATTCTACGTGAGCGGTATTAATAGTAATACCTCTAGCCTTTTCTTCTGGGGCTTTATCAATTTCATCATATCTCATTTTTTGAGTGCCGAATTTCATTGTAATTGCGGCTGTAAGAGTAGTCTTACCGTGGTCAACATGTCCGATAGTACCAATGTTAACGTGTGGCTTAGATCTAACATAAGCTTCTGCCATATTTAATAATCTCCTTTTTTAAATTACTAATGTTATTTTAGCATATTTTTTTTGTTTTGCAAAATGTTTTTACAATATTTTTTAAGATTTGCAAGTTTTTGCAAGTCCAAATTAGTCTTTTGCTCTTTCGCCAATGATTGTGGCGGCAATAGACTTAGGAACTTCTTGATATCTAAGAGGTTCCATTACATAGTTTCCTCTGCCCTGTGTTTGAGAACGAAGGTCAGTTGCGTAACCAAACATTTCAGCAAGTGGAACTTCTGCGTTAATGGTTTGAGTTCCTGGTAAGATTGATTCGTTTCCAGTAAGCATACCACGACGAGAAGTTAGGTTACCCATAACTGTACCAAGATATTCATCTGGAACTTCAACTGTAACTTTCATAATAGGTTCAAGGATAACAGGGTCTGCTTTTCTTGCACCATCTTGGAAAGCCATAGAACCGGCGATTTTGAACGCCATTTCAGAAGAGTCAACTTCGTGGTAAGAACCATCAACCAAAGTAACTCTAAAATCAACTGTTTCATATCCAGCAAGAACACCGTTCATACGAGCTTCTGCAATACCATTGTTAATTGGTTGGATATATTCTTTTGGAACTGAGCCACCAACAGTCTTATCAATAAATTCATAACCAGAACCTGCAGGTAATGGTTCCATATCGATAACGCAGTGACCATATTGACCTTTACCACCACTCTGACGAATGAATTTACCTTCACATCTGATAGGTTTCTTAATAGCTTCACGGTAAGAAACTTGTGGTTTACCAACAGTAGCTTCTACTTTAAACTCTCTAAGAAGTCTATCAACGATAATTTCTAGGTGAAGTTCACCCATACCAGCAATAAGAGTTTGTCCAGTTTCAGTGTTTGTAGTAACTCTGAATGAAGGGTCTTCTCTCATAAGTTTAGCAAGGGCAAGAGCCATTTTTTCTTGCATATCTTTTGTTTTAGGTTCGATAGCAAGTTGAATAACAGGTTCAGGGAATTCCATACTTTCGAGTTGAATTGGATGTTTTTCATCACAAAGAGTGTGTCCTGTAATTGTATCCTTTAAGCCAACGATAGCGGCAATATCACCTGCACCAACTTCTGAAATTTCAGTACGGTTGTTTGAGTGCATACGGATAAGACGTCCAACTCTTTCATTTTTACCTGTGTTTGAGTTATAAACATAACTTCCTGCAGTGAGTTTACCTGAATAAACTCTAAAGAATGTAAGACCACCAACAAATGGGTCTGTCATAATTTTGAATGCAAGTCCAGCAAATGGAGCATTCTCATCTGCAGGTCTTTCTTCTTCCTCATCAGTATCCGGGTTCATTCCTTTGATAGCAGGAATATCAAGTGGTGATGGAAGATATTCAACCATAGCATCAAGAAGCATTTGAACACCCTTGTTCTTATAAGAAGAACCGCAAAGAACAGGTGTAAATGTTTTTGCAATAGTTGCTTTTCTAATTGCTTTTTTGAGTTCATCAAGAGAAATTTCTTGACCCTCAAAGTATTTTTCTAAGAGTGCATCATCAGTTTCAACGATAGTTTCAACCATCTTGTCGTGCATCTCTTGTGCTTGTGCTTTTAATTCTTCTGGAATATCAGTAATCTCAATTTGAGTACCCATATCATCTTTATAGATTTCGGCTTTCATAGTAAGAAGGTCGATAATTCCTAAGAATGTGTCAGCAGCACCAATAGGAAGTTGAATCGCAAGTGGTTTAGTTTTAAGTCTTGCCTCAATTGAACGAAGACAAGCAAAGAAATCAGCGGCATCTCTATCCATTTTGTTAACATAGATGATTGCAGGAACGTGATATCTTGTAGCTTGACGCCAAACTGTTTCAGTTTGAGGTTGAACTGTATCTCTTGCAGAGAGTACAAGAACAGTACCATCAAGGACTTTAAGTGAACGCTCAACTTCAATAGTGAAGTCTACGTGTCCAGGAGTGTCGATGATGTTAATCTTGTGACCTTTCCATTGGCAAGTTGTACAAGCAGAAGTAATTGTGATACCACGCTCTTGTTCCTGAGCCATCCAATCCATTGTGGCAGCACCATCGTGAACTTCACCGATTTTGTGGCTTTTACCAGTATAGAAAAGGATTCTTTCAGTAGTGGTAGTTTTACCAGCATCGATGTGAGCCATAATACCTACATTTCTAGTAAGTTCTAGATTATCTGACATAATTTTCTCCTTTTTAACCTTTTAAAGGCAAGGTTATCCGCCTATCAAACAATTTTTAACTTTAATTATGAATTTAAAACAAAATGCATATTAAAATTAAATTTATAAATTAAACTTATGTTTTTAAAATTTTAAACAACATTAATACTTTCTTTTTTCACTTCGCACGATTTTAAAAAAATCATCTAGCAATTATTAATTAGTCTTAAAAATATAAAAACAATGTTATAATTAAAATTTTGCTTACTTTTTCAAAGTAAGTCGTTTAAGGGGTTTGGGAAAATCGAAAATCCCCAATCTCTTTTGTAACTTTTCTAGACTAGAAAAGTTTAAAACTTTTACCACTTGAAGTGAGCAAAAGCCTTATTAGCCTCAGCCATTCTGTGCATTTCATCTCTTTTCTTGATTGATGCGCCTGTTGAGTTGTAAGCATCCATAATTTCCCCTGCAAGTTTAGCATCCATTCCTCTTTCACCACTTCTCTTTCTTGCAAAGTTTACAATCCAGCGAATAGCAAGAGTTTGGCGTCTTTCAGGTCTAATTTCCATTGGAACTTGGTAAGAAGCACCACCAACTCTTCTTGATTTAGTTTCAAGAACAGGTTTAACATTTTCAAGAGCAGTAGTAAATACATCGATTGGGTCTAAAGCCATTTTCTCTTTGATGATGTCAAATGAGCCATAAACGATTCTTTGAGCAAGACCTTTCTTTCCAGATAACATAACTTGATTGATAAGTTTAGTTACAACTGTGCTTTTATAAATTGGGTCTGGAAGAACTTCTCTTTTTACGGCACTATTTCTTCTTGGCATAATATTTTTCTCCTTTTTTAGATTTTTTACCATCAGCCCTACCTAACTAGGCATAACTATGGTAGTAAGATTATTTAGATTTCTTAGGGCGTTTAGCACCGTATTTAGAGCGGCTTTGCTTTCTATTTTGAACGCCAGCTGTATCAAGGCTACCACGAACGATATGATAACGTACACCAGGTAAGTCCTTAACTCTTCCGCCACGAACAAGAACAACACTGTGCTCTTGGAGATTGTGACCAACACCAGGAATATAGCAAGTTCCTTCAAATCCGTTTGAGAATTTAACTCTTGCAATTTTACGAAGCGCTGAGTTAGGCTTCTTAGGTGTTGCTGTCTTTACAGAAAGGCAAACGCCTCTCTTTTGAGGACATTCTTGAAGAAGTGGAGCTTTAGATTTTTTAGTTGCATCCTTACGACCTTTTCTAACAAGTTGGTTAAATGTAGGCATAGTTTTCTCCTTTTAACTTTGGCTCTACCAAAGAGATTTTAATCTGTCTTTAAATCCAATTTATCAAGGATTTAAAAAAGCACGGCGATGTTGTCGTCGTGCATAAAAAATGCTTTTAATTTTGTAAAACACGAACAGCACGATTATACTAAAGTATAACTCTGCAATTATGCAAATCGGCGAAAAATCACCTGCTGTTTGTTTCTGCCTTACACAAACAAAAGTCTGTGAAATTAAAGCACCGCCTCCGACAACGAAGCATACGAGCGAATTATACTACACCTATCACCTCATTGTCAAGCGTTTTCTTATATTTAAAATAAAATATTTATATTAATAATATATACAATATTAATTATATTTCTTTTTCATCTTTATCATCACTTGGCAACATTACTAGTTCATTTTCTTTATAATCACCGATATCATTTTCAATTTCGTTGCAAAGTTCAATATATTGGCGAACTTTTTCAGGAAGCCAACTGATATCCTTCTCTCTCATAAGTCCGTAAGCAGACAAATTATTCTCTTTTAAGAAATTCTCAATATAAATTCTGTCTTTACCGAATTTTTTAAATAAGAAATATAAATCATCTAAAAATTTTGTAAATTGCTTTCCACCAACAAATTTTGACAAAATTTTAACCTTACCTCTAAAGCCCGAATTAACAAGTCGAGTGTCAACTCTATCAATAAAATCTTGAAGTGCAGGGAAAGCAAGAGAATAAAGAGATGTTGTTTTTTCATTGTCAAAAAGTTTAAAATTATTTTGTTCCATTAATTTAACAACTTTTAATGTTAAATAATCATTTATAACTTCGTTTAAGTATTCCATTTGCTCAAATTCAACAGGATTAAATACATCAATGCTTTCTGTTGTTCTACTATATAAATCAACATTAAATTTTGATACCATAAATCCAGTATGAGTTTTCAATTCTCGACCATCAAACTTAACATCACTTTGAATAATATGACCAAGCTCGTGAATGAGGACTGCATCATTACATTTATCACTTTCAGGCATTATACAAACATTGACAGTTTGATTAGGTTTATCAAAATAAGCAGTAACAAAATTCCCCGCTGCTTCAATGCCCCAATCTTTAGCATATCCAACGTACTCAAACACTATATCGTTGCCGATAACATCTTCTACTTCATCAAGTCTTTCTGAGTCTAGCATATATCCTTTTTTGTCAGAATCCATAAAGACAAAGATTGTATTATAAAGTCTATCTTCTATTTTGCTTTTATACTCCTCTCCATAAACACGAGTGAAATATTCTACAAGCTTAGGCATATTTTCACTTAATAAACTATTTCCTTTTGATTGTCTCATATCTTCTCCTCTTCTAATTCTTGTTCAGCAGTTTTAAAATCTTTCATTTTATTTTTAATACCAGCAATTTCATTTTTCATTATTCTCAGCGCACTTTTATCAACCCTTCCTTTAATATCAATCCGTCTCTGAAGAACTTTAGCTAGCGCCCTTAAATTATCTCTTCCAAATTTTTTGTCAAGAGCAACATAATCATTATTTATGTAACACTTTTTTAAAAAATCTAAGTTTTCATTCATAAAATCTTTTATAAGCGGAAATGCTCGCCTATAACTTACACCCTTACCAAGACAACCATTAATACCTATGATAAAATCATCGTCATACATTTTATCACATATTAAAGAAGAAAAATACTCATTAAAAACCTCATTTAAGATTTTATAACTTTTTGGAGTATTACTAATAGAGAAACTAGGTTCTGCTCTAAGTTCGCTAGTAATCCCTGATTTATATGTATAACTTTTACCACTTACATGCTTTACATCTGCAGCCACTATATGACCAAGTTCGTGAACCACAACATCATCAAATAAGTCTACAACTGTACTATTACAACAAATACATACTGTTTTGTTTGGGTCTTGCCTGCTTACGCCAGTAATATTAAATCCAGCCGTTGTAGACGAGGAGTTTTTAAAGAAGTTGTTAATTTCTCTTATATAAACTTCACCCTCTACAACTTCATCAACAATTTTAGATGTAATACCTTTTAAGTTTGAAAGCGTCTTTGAGATTCTAATATCAACTTTTTTTTGCAATTCTAAAATAGAATTTTTTAGTTCACCTCTTGTATTATCAATTAATGTTTCAACATCATTAATTTTTAATTTATTTTTTGACATTTTCGCTAATTGCGCGAAAGCATCCGAGTATCTCACCGTATCATAATGAGTATAAAACTTTGGGTCTTTTAATACATTATCAATAACAACTGGCACAATCTTATTTAGCTGTAATATATTTTTCTCATCCATTGATATAGATAAAAGAGCAATAAGCTTTATACTGATTAGTTCTTTACAATCATTTTCGAATTGTTTTTGAATTTCTTTAACCTTTTCAGCCTGACTGCCATTATTAAGCCTGTCCTCTTCACTAAGAAGATGCTCCATATCTTCTTTATAATCTAATTCATAAATTGAATATAAATTACCTAAAAATTCATATATCTTTTTTGCGGAATTTTTATCCTTCAACATTTTTTCAAGTTGTTTAGGGCTTTCAACTTTAAGTTGTTTATCTCGAATCATATCAAGAAGTGAATAGACCTCTTCGATATCTTCTTTTGTTATATTCTTTCTCCATTTTTCTACTTTTGAAATAATTTTAATAAGATAGTCACTTTGCGCTATAATTTCATTAACAACATCATAATCCGAATAAAGTTCCAAAGCGATTTTAAAATTTAAAGCAATTTCATCTCTACGTTCCTTAAAGAATTTGGCTAGACTATTTTTCTCACCACGTTCAACAAAAACATAAATGGCATCATTTAATCTTTGAGTTATTCTTTCACGATTATCCTCGCCATAAAAATCTACAAAATATTCAATTATCATCGGAAGTTTATCTTTAAGAGGATTGCTTGCATCCTCTATCTCTTCAAATGTATCATCAATCATCTTTTCCCTCTGACATATTATTTTCGCTGTCATAAACAGAATTTATTTCTTTTGCTCTTTTTATTTTATCTATTGCTTTTTCCGCACGCAAGAAACAATCTAAATATTTTTTAGTGCTTGGCTTCCAATCAAAACCACTAATCTTTGCTATATCAAACATATCTTCATTTTTTCCAACTTTGCTTTCAATTTCTTTGATTATATCAATATATTCTCTAGCATTTCTACTAATTTTAAGTATATCATCTGCAACATCGGCAAGTTCGTTGAGTCCTTGTTTGTCAAAACGCTTGAATAATATAGAACCATCATCAGAAAAATAGCAGTCAATAATATCTTTCATATTTTCATTAATGAATGTCTCAAGAAGAGGAAATCCTGCTCTATATAAAACATCTGAACCATCTAAATAGCCTATTTTAAAATCATCTCTTCTAAGTCTTTCAACAATTTGTTGAGATAGATATTCATTTATTACCTCATCAAGCGAAGTGTATTTATGAAAACATTCATATAACACTCTCGCGTCATCATCAAATAATTCTATCACTTGACTTCTAATTCCCGTCTTCTGAGTAAAAATACCATTATTAAATGTCGCATAACTTGACAATGCGTGGTTCATCTCGTGTATTATTGATTCATCATCAAGAGTTAAATATGAATTATTGACGCAAACATTTTTAATTTTATTAGGATTTTTAAGTTCTACTACGCAGGCATTAAAACCACCCTTTGAAAGCTCTTTTGAAAGCATAAAATCTTGAATAGATGCAATACAGTCCGCCCCAAGCAAATAATCTTTATAAATATTGTCAAGTTTATCAAATAGTCCAGCTTTTGCAGAAAGCAATCCAAAAAACTCAGAATCTCTAATTTTATTTATATCATCTTCAATACTTTCTATCGCTTGTTTAACTTTATTTTTAAAAATATCTTCACTTTGGTTCAAATTCCCCGCCACCTTTGTTGCCGATAATTTGGAAAGCGATTTTAAATCTTCAGTTAATCTAGCAAGCAAAGGTTCTCTATATGCAGATGAAATCTTATCTATTTCTATATAATCAACAATATACGGCGTCAACTCTATTAATTTTGCTATATTTTTATCTGAAGTAATAATATTTAACTTGCTAGTTAAAGCCTCTAGAACAATACATTCACTTTGTCTTTTAAATCTTCTTTTAAGTTCTGATGAGATTATGGCAAACTCTATATCATCTTGCTTAGCCAGGTGCTTTTCTTCACTATGATAATAATCAAAAGCCTCTTTAAATCCACCTTTTACATAGATATCATAAAGGTTATTAAGTAGTTTATAAATTTTTTGTGATGACCCTGGCAAAGAAAGAAAAAATTGTAAATCTCTTGGTGTCCTTATATCAGTAGCAATATGTTGAAATAACTCAAATACAGGTAAAATATCCTTCTCACTTATTCCTTCTTTCCACTTTTCAATTTTGTCAAAATATTCTTTAATATTATCCGGTGAAAAATTTATCATTACTCTAAGTTTTCTCAAGACCATTTCTTTAAATTCAAGAACTTTGTTTCTATTTAGTACATAAAAATATTGTTCAAGAGGATTTCTTGATTCCGTTGTCACACGATCAGCAAAAATATAATCTGTATTATATAATCTCTCTGTTATTTTCTTTCTATATTCTTCGCCATAAAATTCCACAAAATAATCAATAATCTGTGTTAATTTTCCTTTTATCGGATTATATAAATCTATTCCCTCAAGTCCGTGTTCCATATTACTCTTCCGCCTTGTTTTCTTCTAAGAAAACTTTCTCTTCCTCGACTCTTAACTCGTTAACTTTATTAACATTTTTATGTTTATCAAGATAATCCTCTACTTCTTTAAAAAGTTTTTCGCCCCTACTATAAAAAGATAAATATTTCTTATATGGCGAAAATATGAGTTCATTTTTTCTCTTTGCTAGTTTAAAGAAATCAACCTCTCTTTCTCCACCTATAAATCCCAGCATCTTTCTATAATCTTTATTACAGATATTTTTATTGCAATAATTAAGCATTTCGGTGGCAAAGTTTGAAAGTTTAGTAAGATTTTTCGCCCCTAAATATCTTTCCATTGCCTTGCCATCCTCATTTAAAACTATATCTTTTATATCTTCTAAATGTCTTTCTAAAAATCTTCCAAATAAAGGAAATGCCGCACTATAAAGTGATTCTATTTCTTCGTGTCCTCCAATCGAAAAACCATCCTCCTCGGCGATTTTATATATTTTTAGTGAAAGATAGTCATTAATAATCTCATCAAAGTTTGTCAATCTATCATCATCACTAACCTTTTTAATACAATCTAAATTAAAAACATAGTATGTATCTTCTGTAATTCCACATTTTGTATGAAAAAAGTCATCTTTATAACTTGCGTGACAGGTCACCGCGTGATTTACCTCGTGAATGAATGAACGGTCATCAAGCATTAAAGGTTCATTATTGCAACAAATACAAATTGGATATTTAGGATTTTCAAGATTAATTGAAACAGTAGTAAGTGCAATTAACCCATCACCAAAATTTATATAATCCTCAATTTCTTCTATAACCTCTGATGAATAAGCAATACCTGCCCTAACTATTTCCCTGACTGTATCTCGAACGACTTCAGACATTTTATTTTTATAATCATCAATATAAATTTGCAGTTGACTTTTAAGTGCATTCGTTTTTTTGATTGAAGATAAATATTTTATTCCTTCAGTCATTTCAGGACTATATTCTTCGGCTGAATTAAATCCTTTTAGTTTTGCTATGTTTGTAATTAAATCATTAAACTGATGCTTTTCATTGTTATTTTCATACACTTTAAAATAACTATTTCTTCCAACTTTCAAGAGAGGAATATAATCTTTTGCAAGTTGCTTTATTTCAGGGCTTCGAACATTTTCTAGCCTAAAAACTTCCTTTAAATAATAGGTAACATAATTAATGCAGTTATTTTCAAGCTCTTTTCTATATCTTCTAGGCCTTGCGCTATAAAAAAGTTTTAATACCTTTTCTTTCTCTTTTTCAAGATACTCTTTATTTTCTCCGCCTAAAGCGATGTCTTTTTCTATTAAATCATTAAATCTTTTTTCTATCTTCTCTCCGTATTTATAACTTTGATTTTCGGCAAAAACGAATATAGTATGGTTTAGTCTATCGGTAATAACCTCTCTATATTTTTCTCCATAAAACTTAACATAGTATTCAATTAATTGAGGCAATTTATCTTTTATAGGATTTTGTCCGTTTATGCCCTCAAAGCCGTGTTCTATCATTTTTTCCTTTCATTCTACTCAATATCGTTTTCATCAAAATAATCACCAGTATCTAAATAATCGTCAATATCACAATTAATTTCATCAATCTTACGCACGCTGTCAAGATACTTCTCAACTAAACTATCATTCCATTCTATAGACTCATCGTAAGCAAGATCAAAGATATCAAAGTAGTTTCCATCTTTTTGTTTCTTCTGTATTATTTTATATGCTCTTTGAAATTTATCATAATCTGCACAAAATTTAAGCAGTTCAGATACAGCATCTGCTAACTGATTGAAATTTTTCTCGCCAATCTTCTCAGCAAAAACATTTTTACCAGTTATAAAAGTCTTTTTAAGTTCATCTAAATGTTCTTCAAACAACATTTCCACTACTGGAAAAACAGAAGAATAAATTGAAGCCCTTTCATTAACAAATCCAATTCTAAAACCGTCCTCAGCCATTCTTCTATAAATTTTATTTGAAAGATAGTCATTTACTATTTCATTTAAAGATTCAAATCTATCCCAACTTGCTCCACTCGTCAAATCTAAAACTCTTCCATCCTCACGAATAATTGAATATAAAGAGTTGAAGCCACATCTAGTTTCATAATAACCATCTACATACCTACTATCAGCAGAAACAATATGGTTAACCTCGTGAACAAAGGAAGAATCCGCCATATCCATTGTTCCACTATTCATACAAAGACTTACCGGTTTTCTTGGCTGTTTTGGTGAAACTGAAGTGAATTGACCGCCACCGACCTGATTTTCAACTAGCATAAAATTTTTTATGAAAGATATATTTGATTGTATACCTATAACATCTGAATCTAAAAGTCCTTGGAATAAATCTTGATATTTTTTATCATTTAGTATTTCATCAAATTTCATATCTTCAATCTTAGCAACTTCTTTGGCAAGTTTTTTAGAATCTTCTCCTAATAGTGAACGGATTTTCTTTTCACCCTCTTTTGATATTTCTTTATCACCCACCTCACCTGCTAGATCGGAAAAATAACCAAGCATTACAGTATAAAAATCCCATTCTCCTTGCGAAATTTCTTCTCTTGGCGTAGAAATCAACTGAACAAAAGAAGTGGTAACCTTTTTAAGTTTTTCTATCTTGTCCTCTGCACTAATTCCCATTTTTGAAGCAATATACTGAGAAACCATATCTTCTATTTTACGATTGTACATCTTATTTGCTCTTTTGACAGGAGTTGAATAATAAAGTTCTGTCAAACGCTTTTCTTCACTTTCTAGATATTCCCTATCTTCCTTACTTGTAGCTTTTGAAAGCAAAGATTTAAAATGCTTTTTTATATCATCTATTCCTAGTTCTACAGAATGGTCAATAAATGCAAATTGAGTATTATGAATTCGCTCCTCAATTAGTTTGCGATTTTCCTCTCCATAAAACTCAACAAAATAATCAATCAATTTTTCAAGTTTACCCTCAAGCGGATTATCAATATTTATGTTTTCATATCCGTGTTTTATCATAAAAGTACTCCTTTATTTTAACCAGTCTAAATCTTCAAGTTCAAAACTTTCTAAAAATTCGTCAAGTGAAATAGTCTCTTCATCTTTCTTTTCATCTGTCGGTCTTAACTCTTCAAATATTTCACGGCCTACTCTTTCATTTTCATATTCATCCATTCGTCTATTAAATTCGTCTTTATACTCTTCATATTCACTTTCAAGAGTTTCCGCTTCTTCAATAAGTTCCATCGCTCTCTCTTCCTTTGAATAAAAATATCCTCTTCCAAGAACGCCACCAAGCATCATAATAGGAGCAGCGATATCAATTACATTTTTTACATTACCAGAGAAAAGTCCGAAAAAAGATAATACACCTAAAGCACCACCAATAATAAGTGACTTAAGTGCCACGCTTCCAACGAGCATTATTCCAGATAATTTTCCATTGACTTTATAATAATCATTTAATTTTTGTTGTTGAGCACCAACAAGTTCAAAGTCATCCATATCTTTTGCTCTTTTAAGTTGTTTTTTCTCT
Organism: uncultured Eubacteriales bacterium; assembly: GCA_949096025.1. Classification (GTDB taxonomy): domain Bacteria; phylum Bacillota; class Clostridia; order Christensenellales; family UBA1242; genus Caccovivens. Next base: position 8,087 of record CARXKP010000016.1, on the reverse strand, counting down.
TCTTTTTTATTGTTTTTCTTAAATGCCATAATTTTCTCCTGCTTTTGCAAAAAAATTTCCTATTTATAGTATAGCACATAATTTTAATTAATCAAGATCTAATATATATTTAATATATTAAATAATCTTAAATCAGCCTTTTTGTTATTAAATTTTATTCAAAATAAATGATGCGAAATTTAAGTTTTGCTACAAAAAATGCCCTTAATAAGGACATTTATTTCATTTTATTAAATTCTTCTTCATTTAAAACCTGAACACCAAGTTCTCTTGCCTTATCAAGTTTTGATCCTGCATTTTCACCAGCCAAAACATAATCTGTATTTTTTGAAACAGAACTCGAAGTTTTTCCACCAAGTCCTTCAATGATTTTAACAAATTCATCTCTTGGCATTGAAAGAGTACCGGTAATGACAAATGTTTTATCTGTAAAATTAGTATTTTGTGCATACTGCTCTTTTACTTCTTCAATCTTTACGCCTGCATCAAAAAGTCTTTGAATTTCTTCTATATTGTACTCTTCTCTAAAGAAACCATAAATGCTTTGTGCCATAACCTGACCTATATCTTTTATGCTTTCAAGTTGCTCTTCACTAGCCTCTCTTATTTCATCAAAAGTTTTAAAAATTTTTGAAAGTTCTCTTGCTGTTTTCACCCCGACTTCATTAATTCCAAGTGAGAATAAAAATCTTGAAAGAGATACCTTTTTACTTTTTTCAAGGCTTTTGACAATATTTTCAGCCTTTTTATCCTTAAATTTATCAAGTTTTAGTAAATCTTCTTTGGTTAGACTGAAAATGTCACTTATATGTCTTACATTGAGATCATCATAAAAAGCCGACACCGTTTTATCTGAAAGCCCCTCAATATTAAAGGCGTTACGAGATGCAAAATGGCTAATTCTATCAATAACTTGTTCTCTACAACCAAGGTGATTAAGGCAAAATAACAATGGACCTTTTTGAACTAATTTCTCTCCACAACTTGGACAAGTTTCTGGAGGCAAAATAGGCATTGAGTAATCATATTTCTCAGCGAGTCCCATTATCTCTGGAATAACCTCATTGCTTCGCCTAATAAAGACACGAGATTTTAGCATAACATCTTTTTTGCGAATATCATCAATATTATTTAGTGTTGCCCTTGAAATAGTTGCTCCAGCTAGTTCAACTGGCTCTAGACTTGCAATAGGCGTAACTCTTCCACTTCTTCCAACCTGCCAAATTACATCTTCCAGCAAAGTTGAAACTTCTTGTGCTTCAAACTTATAGGCCATTGCCCAGCGAGGGAACTTTGCAGTAAACCCTATCTCCTCTCTTACTTCAACATTATTGATTTTTACAACCATACCGTCAATAAGTACATCAAGTTTACTTTTAACTTTATCAATTTCTTCGATACAAGCAATAATCTCATCTACATTATTGCAAATTTTAAAGTAATTTCCACAGTTAAAGCCCTGCCCAACTAAAAATTCGTGGATTTTTTCTTGTGTAGATAAGCCTTCTTTCTCACAAAGGAGAACATCATAACAAAAGAAATCAAGGTTGCGTTTTGCAGTTTCTCTAGGGTCTAAATTTCTGACCGCTCCAGCGACCGCATTTCTTGGATTTTTCAGTTTTTCCTCAGCGGTTTTATTGTACTCTATAAAAGCCTTATTGGTCATCATTCCCTCTCCGCGAACAATGAGCCTGCCTTTATATGGAATATTTAATGGAACAGAACGAATTGTTTTTACTTGCATCGTTACATCTTCACCAATTATACCATTGCCTCGAGTAGTTGCTGATTTATATAAACCGTCCTCATATTCGATAACTATAGTTAAACCATCAAACTTATATTCAACGGCAAAGAGAGTATCCTCCGCCATCTTTTTCATTTGAGTTGTCCAATCTCTTAAATCTTCATAATCTCTTACTTTGTTTAAGGAGTATAGACTTATTTCGTGTTCCTTTTTTGTAAAACCCTCAAGAATGGTATCTCCAACTCTTTGCGTTGGAGAATGTGGCAAAATTACCCCTGTTTCTCTTTCTAGGTCAACAAGAGAGTAATAAAGTTTATCATACTCACCGTCAGAAATTGTAGGATTATCAAGGACATAATAATTGTAATTATGCTTTTCAATTTCACGGATAAGTTCTTCCATTTTTTGTAGCAATTTTTCGTCCATTCCTACTCCTTAATTTCAAGAGGTGCAAGTTCAAGCATTAAACTCTTCTTTCCAACTGAAAATACAATATCTCCGACAAGTCCGTCAGGAGTAATTTCAACAAGTTTCCCCTCGCCATATTTTGGGTGAATAAGTGTTTGCCCTACCTTAAAAATTGAAACATCTTTTAAAGGTTTTTCTTCTTTTTTCTCTTCTTTTTTCATAAAATCAGCGTGATTGAAGAATTTTATACCACTATTATCAACTTTTTCAGGTGCAGTATAACTCTTATATAAATTATCACCATATTCACGGCTACTATAACCGCTACTTTTATAGCCACCATAACTATTATTTCTTGAAAAGCTATTTTCAGGCTTTTTAACCTCTTCGAGCGTTAGTATTCCAAGTTCACGACAGAATCTACTTGGAGTTTGATACTGGCTACCACCATACATATACCGTCTTGAAGTATGAGAAAGATATAGCCTTTCTTCGGCACGAGTGAGAGCAACATACATAAGCCTGCGCTCTTCTTCTAGGTCACTAGTCGAATTAAAAGAACGAGATATTGGGAAAACCCCCTCTTCCAGTCCGACAACAAATACGACTTTAAATTCAAGTCCTTTAACCGCGTGAACTGTAGCAATAGTTACTGCTCCGCCCTGACCAATTTCATCATTTTCAGAAGAAAGTGTAATATTTTCTAGATAGTCATTTAAGGTCGCTTCTGGGTTAAGTGCTTCATATTCCTTTACTGAAGAAACAAATTGTTCAATATTAAGAAGTCTATTAACATCTTCCTCTTCTTTAGGATTATATGCTCCTCTTATACCAAAAGCCTTAATCACCTCTTCTACAAATTCTGATAGCTTTCCTCCTTGCCAGTTCTGCACCCTTTGGTAACCATTTATAAATGGCTCGAATTTTTTAGCCATTGCATTATTCTCTTGAAGTCTACTAGACAGGCAGTTTTCAAGCAAGGATTTGCTTAAATCAATTTCAGCAAGTTTTGCTATAGTTCCGTCACCTATTCCACGCTTAGGGAAATTAATAATTCTAGAAAAAGAAACATCGTCTTTAGGATTTGTAAAAAGTCTTAAATAGCCAATTACATTTCTAATTTCAACTCTCTCGTAAAACTTAAATCCACCATAAATTCTATGTGGAATATTATATGATAAAAATGCCTCTTCAAAACTACGAGAAAGAGCATTAATTCTCATAAGAACAGCCATTTCATCATAATTATAGCCTTCATTTATAAGTTTTTGTATATTTTTAGCAACATAAAGTGCTTCATCTCGCTCGTCATAGGCATTAAATAAACTAGGCTTTTGACCAGATGGTTTATTTGTCCACATATTTTTGTTAAGCCTTGTTGTATTATTTTTAATTACATTATTAGCCACATTTATTATCTCAGGGCTAGAACGATAATTGCGTTGAAGTTTAAAAACCTGTGCTCCCAAAAAATCCTTTTTAAAATTGAAGATATTTTGAAAATTAGCACCTCTCCAAGAATAAATACATTGATCTTCATCGCCTACTACAAAGACATTCCCGTGCACTGAGGCAAGCATTCTTACAAGAGCATACTGAATAAGATTTGTATCTTGAAACTCATCAACGTGTATATATCTAAAACGATTTGCATAATACGATAAAACCTCAGGACAGGTTTTAAATAGTTCAACAGTTTTAGCAATAAGGTCATCAAAGTCAAGTGCATTATTTTTCTTTAACTTTTCTTGATAAGCACTCATAAACTTGCCAATTTTATCTATACCATTTTCATCTTCGTGAGTAAGAATATATTCTCTTAAATCCTGCGTTCCATTTTTCCAATTTGACAGGTGATACATAACAGATTTTTTTATCTTATCATCATTTATTCCACTTTGAGCAAGTATATCTTTAATCGCCTTATCACTGTCACTTTCGCTATAAATAGAAAAATCACGCGTAAAAGGAGGAAGATGTGAAATCTCCATTCTCAGAATCTTTGCACACATTGAGTGGAAAGTTGAAATCCATACCCTTTCAGCACCCTTTACCATTTGACCAATTCTTGCAGCCATTTCTGCGGCCGCTTTATTTGTAAAGGTAATCGCAATTATCTCATAAGGATTTACACCGAGTTCGTCAATAAGATAAGCAACCCTATGAGTAAGAAGTCTAGTCTTACCAGAACCAGCACCTGCTGTAACTAAAACTGCCCCCTCTGTACATTTTAGAGGGGCAAGCTGTTCTTCATTTAAAAGATTTATGTCGTAATTCATAATTGAAATTATATCAAAAATTAAAATTAAAGTAAACCAAATTTTTATAATATATATACTTATTAAATGCAAGTTCTTGCGGCTTTTATTTGACACAATAATTATTTTGATATATAATTTTTATAAGTTAATATAACTTTAAGGAGTTTATATGCAAGAATTATTTGATGAAGTACTCGAAAAAGATGAAGAAATCATTAAGGTAATAAAACCTAATAAGAAAAGATATTTAAAAACTTTCTATTGGATGCTTTGTATACCAATCTTTTGGCCACACATATTAGTAATGCTAATTGGCTCACTATTTACTCTGCCCTTCTTAATATCAAAAGGATACAAAAACACATATTATGCTTACACTAATAAAAGATTAATAGTAAGAAGCGGAATGTTTGCCAATTCTTATGACAGCCTTGAGTACGAAGATATCACCTCTACTTCAGTATCTGTTGGTTTTCTTGATAGAAAAACTAAAACAGGCTCACTTATATTTGTCAGCCCAAGTTCTCATCACGAGCACCCTATGACATTCGCTAACATTGAAAATCCTTATGAAATGATAAAAGAAATTAAAGAACAAATAAATACTTATAATAATAAATAACAAAAAAAAGAAGTCAAATTCGACTTCTTTTTTTAATAGATGAACAAATTATTTATTATAATTTTTCCATATCTACTTCATTAAGCATTGAAGTATCAAGGTCAGAAACCTTATCAACCTCAACCGAATTTACAACATAACTATCTTTTTGGTCAGAATTAACACGAGAAATAAAGGCATCAACCGCATAAGAAGGGTCAAGTTTAATAAGGTCCATATCTTCCTGCGAAACTTTTACATATACATCATTTGTATGAATAAAATCTTCATTATAATGGTAAGTTTTCATAACCATACCAAGAGTATAACTCTCACCATTCCAAACCATACCTGGTTCCATTCTACTTTCAGTTTTACTATAGTTTACGTGACTTTTCATCTGGAATGACACACTTCCGTTTTCTTCATCAAGTTTTAAATTCCCAAGAGCAAAAACCATACCCTTGCCATAATGGAAATCATCAAGTGGAGATTCTGAAATTTTCTTAAGAGTACCATTAAGCGCTTTTACATTTGCAATAGGAAGAAAATCAAAGTCTTTCATCTCTTCAGTTTGCATAGCTTTAGAAATTGCATTAATAACTTGTTCTTTTTTGGAAACATCGACCCCATCAAAATAACTATCATCTAATAAATAGTTCATAGTTACATAAGCCTTGTTTGCACCCTCTTTATATTTAGCAATTCCACTAACATCAACATTAAAAGCATAGTCATTTGCTCTATCAAATTCAGCACCCAAAAATGTGAAATCAGTAAACTCTTCGTCAGTAACCTGAGCAACTACTGCACTTTTATTTAGTGCATTTACAGCATCTTCGCCTAATTGATTAGAAGCATCAGTTATAGCACTGCTACAACCAGCAAGCGCAGTTGCACCCATAAGAAGAGCAGCCCCTGCTATTAAAAATTTTTTAAGATTTTTTACCATTATAGCCTCCTATCTTTCCAAATCCTGAACTGCAGAATTAAAATCAATTTCATTTAAAAGATCGGCATTATCATAAGTTACATCATTTGTATAAACTCTTGTTGCCTTCATAAAACTTGAATCCTTTCTTTCAATAGCATCCATACAAACATCATAAATAAAATTTGGGTCTTCCTTTATTTGAGCATAGTCTTCTTCACTGAAGTTGAAAGAATAAGTATCCATTGTCATAAATGTACCTTCTTGAACATTTCTAAATAGTCCAACACCTATTCCAAAACCACCAACAAAACCAATACCAAGTCCAAACCCAGGTCTAACACTTCTTTTCTTAAGTTCCACAAGAGTTTTAACATCAAAACTTACAGTTCTTGTTGAATCATCAAAAACAGGGTCAGAAAGATTGTAAACATATCCACGCTCAACTCTATATTTTTCAAATGGAGAAGGTGTATTTTTTACAATGGCATCATTAAACCTTGCTACATCGCTTACCTTTGCAAGAGTAACATCATCGGCTTTTAATTTATCTACTATATAATCAAATACATCATAAACTTCATTAATACTGCTCTTCTTGTCAAGGTCAACAAATACAGAATGAGGCACGGTGTAATTAATGCTTGCAAAAGCATTGGACTCGTCTTCAAGTGAAGCGATGCCATTAAAAGATACATTGTATTCAAAACCAGCTTTGTCAACATCTGCTCCTGTAAGTCTAAAATCTTTAATTTCATCTTCCATTTGAACAGCTACTGTTGTCAATCTATCGTTTAAACTTTCAGCCCTAGAGGTCAATTCATTGCTACAACCAGTTGCCATACCAGCAATAAAACCTGCCATCGCAACTGCAAGAACAAGCGTCCCCTTTTTAACTTTCCCCATAAATATCTCCTATTATTTAATTTAATTATATTTTAATTTTATTTATTTGTCAATATGTAATAAAAAAATCACAAGTTATGTTGTGATTTTTTTAATTAATTTAACCAAAATCCTATCTTTCAATTTCTTCTTCAATTTCATCAATTTTATCAATAGTTGTTGTATCAAATTTAGTAGGTTTTTCAGATGAAACTTGACTTATTGCAAATTGGTCTTTTGCTTCCGAACTAACAAGTTCAACAAACTTATCAAAAATTAAACTCTTGTCTTCAAGCATTTCTGCCATTTCTTCATTAGAAACGCTTATGATAACATTATTTTCTTGAATATAATCTGCATAGTTTCTATTTGTAATAGGTGTAGGTATAATTGTGGTAACACCATCGGGCCCTAAAATAGGAATTGGAGTTAAAACAGTTGTTTCGTTTACAAACTCAGAATAGGTTTTTATTTTAAATGAGATATTTCCACCCTCTTGGTCAAATTTAACATCACTAAGAGAAAATACAAGTCCCTTGTTAAATTCATACTCGTCAAGTGGGCTTTCTGAAATTGACTTAACCACTCCATTTAAGGCTTTAACACTACTAATAGGCATAAACTCAAAACTTTTCATTTCTTCTTTGCCAATAAGGGTTGAAAGAACCTTTAAAATATCAGATTGCTTTTTTTCATTAATAGACGAGAAATTTTCTCCGTCAAAGGTATAACTCATCTTGACAAAAGCCTTTTTATTAGAATTATATTTAGCAATTCCACTAATATCGACATCATAGCCACTGCTAGCAGTTTCACTAAAATCAGCACCTAAAAAATCAAATTTATCAAAACTCGCCTCAACCACTTCACTAACAACTGGACTATTATTTAATGAATTCAAAGCCTCTTGGTTAAAATCTTTAACAGCATCCTTTTCAAGTTGACTACAACCAGCAAAAGCGGACGCTAACGCAACAACAAGAGGAGCCAGTATCGCTAATTTTTTCTTACCTTTCATATATCATACCTTCTTTTAAATTAGTAAATAACTCAAAACTACAACTTCAGTATTCTCACTTAGTTAAATTATAATTTAATTTAATATATTTGTCAATATCTATTAAAAAAATCACAAACTATGTTGTGATTTCTTTAATTATATATAAAAATTGACCGTATACCTTTCTTTTCTAATTTTCAAAATTTTATTTATTATTTTTCTTTTTCTTATGATTTTTCTATTTTTCCTCCTTT
>CARXKP010000015.1 GCA_949096025.1 uncultured Eubacteriales bacterium | reverse complement strand
GGGTAATAAAAAATAGGCTTGCTTTTGAATTGCAAACCTATCTTATAACAACATTATATTCAGAAAAGCCTATCATTTTATCCCCCTAATATATAATTTCAATGGATAATAAAGTAAAAAATGCTTAAGAATTTCTTTTTACAAAATTCAGCAAAGTTTTTTTATAATTTTTAATATTTTATTGTATAATTTTTCTAAATGTGATATACTAATTACGTCGGGCTAGATGGAGAGTTAGCGGTGCTCTGTTACCCACAATCCGCTATAGTGGGGTTGAATGCTTGGCGAGGTTAAATTTTGTCAAATATGTGTATTAAATTTTTGTGTTGAAATCAAGGTCTTATGCAATCAAAACCCTTGAACTATGTCAGGTCCTGACGGAAGCATCATTAAGAGGTTATTTTGGTGTGCCATAGGGGTGCTTTGGTGGAGCGAAAATCTAGTAAGGCAGTTGGTGGATTTTTATCAGACCAAGATGCTCGGCTTCGAGTATAACAGCAAGGTTACAAGCCTTGCTTTTTTATTAAAATAATTTACACTAATTACATTTTATTTAAATTATATTCAAGTAAATTTAAAATAAGCAATAAAAAAAGACCATTAAGGTCTAAATTTTCTTATTATTTATATTGATCGAGAAAGTCATCAAGACTACCTAAATGATCTCCGTTATCATTTGCATCATCAAAAACTTTATTTTCAATTTCAGTTTTTTCTTTATCTTGGTTTTCTTCAGAATCATTTACTCTTGGATCACGTGCCCCTCCACTTCTTTTAATCGAAGTTTGTTTTTGCTTTTTAGGTCTATCACTAAATTCGCGTTTAGCATCCTTTAAATCATCCTCACCACTATCATATATTTTTTCAAATATACTTGTATAAAGAAATATTGGTGACAATATCATTCCAGCAAGAGCGCAACATCCTAAAGAAATTCCTGAATAACAAAGAGCTTCACAAGACTTAAGTCTTTCTTGATATTCTTGATTTCCTTCGATATCTTCTTTAATCATTTCTTTTATGTATTTTTCTGAAATAAGATTTCTATACTCTCTTCCGTATTCCTCATAATCAATTTCACCAGCATTATATTTTTCTTCAAGAGCATTCATATCTTCTAAACTTCTTTCAATAAAAATTGGACTTTGCGTATAATCACTAATAAGTTGTTTATTATTAACACTATATCCAATAACTGTTCCTAAAGCAGAAAAAGCCCCTCCAGCCGCTAAAACGAATGGAACAAATGCTCCTGCAATTTTTAATACTCCAAGCGAACCTTTTAAAAGTCCTTTAATCTTGCTCATATACTCCTCTTCTATTAATATTTATAATAATCATCAATACTTTTCAATGGTTTACCTTTGCTTATATCTACCTTTTCAACACTATCTTTAGTTTGATGGGCAAAAGTTAAAACTTCTAAAGATGATAATTTGTCAAACGATGCCAATTTATAACCAACTGGAAAGTCACTTAATAATATTCCCGGTCTTGCCATAATAATCAATTCCTATAATATTCGTCACCAAGTTCCTTCAACTTAGTATCTTCGCTTATATCAACTACTTCTTCTGATTTTGAAACTTTCTTAGGTTGTGTTTCTACTGGAACCTCTTTTTTCTTTTTTGCCATTTCAAATTCCCTTTCAGCATCGATAAAGTCTTGTTCTGCTGAATCCAATAATTTTTTACCAAATCCAAGAAAGCCTATAAGTTCTGCAACGCCAACACTTGCTAAAATACAGCCACTAATAGCAGACGTTTTTAATCTTTCTAATGTTTCTATTGTTTTAATGTATTCTGCATTTTTTTCAGGATTTTCTTTAATAATTTCCGCTATTTTATAATACTCGTCACTTTTAAGTTCTTCTACTGCATCAAGATACTCAGCAAGGACAATATCACCATCTTGATATTGTTTATCAAGTTCAACCACATTTTCGTGAATATAATCTTGATATTCTTGAGTTGCTGTGTATTTTTCAACTAAATTGCTTGATACAACACTATGTGCAATGGCGGTAGGAACACCTATACCAATGGCTCCGCCAACACCTAAAACTAATGCTACAACTGGATAAGCAAGCTTTAATCCACCTGAAATATTTTTTAAAACTCCTTTAACTTTTCCCATTTTTTCTCCTTTTTTAAAATCAACCAAATTTAAATATTATCTAAAAAATCATCAAGTGAACTTAGTTCATCTTCTTTGTTAATATCCTCAATAATATTGCTATGTTTTTCTTTATCTTCTGGAGGTAAAGCTATCTTCTCTGGAGGTGTCCAATTAAAATCTTCAAAAGCTGAACTATCTAATTTATCAGCTAAATTAGGTTTAATATACCAAGGAATACAAGTTGCAACTGCTATAATAAGACCTCCTAAACTTGCAAGACAGGCTATCATTAATGCATCAGTCGTTTTTAGTTTTGCTTGCCAAACTTCATTTCCTTCAATATCGCGGTTTATAATTTTATTTATATATCCAGAGGTTCCTATTTCATTTAACGCATTAGTATATTCAGATAAAGAAATATCTCCATTTTCGTATTTTTTATTTAATTTTTGTGTGCCTTCAAGTACGGCTTGTTGATAATTACTTGTCTCAACATAATCAGAAACTTGTCCGTTTATAGCTAGCCCTGCAAAGCCACAACCAATAAAACTTAAAATACTAGAACCCGCTATAATAGCAGGTGCGAACATAGCAGTTTTTTTAAGGCATCCTGATATCTTTTTTAATACTCCTTTAAAAGTTGTCATTTCTTCTCTCCTTAATTAACTTATCCTAAACTGTTCAAGAAATCATCCAACGATCCTAATTTTTCTACATCATTATTTAAATCATCATTACAATTTGGTTTTTCTTTTATTGGTTTATCTTTTATCTTTTTAGATTTATCTTTAGGAGTCTCCCAAGTAAAATCATCTTCAGCTGAACTCTGGATACTTTCTTGTATATCTGTTTTATACCATAGTAAGGTCATAATTCCAGTCGCTACAGCAACGCCTCCTAAGGATAGTGCTGATACACCAAGTGCATTATGTGTTTTTAAGATTTTTTGCCAATCTTCATTTCCTTGAATATCCCTATTTATAACATTATTTCTATAATCTCTCTTATTCATTTCTTCTGATTTTTCAAGATATTCTTTAAATGAAATTTCTCCTTCATCAAGTTGAACTTTCATCGCTTCAATATCTTTAAAATACTCTTGTTGATAAATAGGATTATCCTCATATCCTTCCAACTTAGTTTCAAATACAAGAGCAGATATCCCTGTTCCTACAAATCCCAAAGCACTTCCGACAAATAAAACTATAGGTCCATAGGCAGCTGCCATTTTTAAACCACCTAAAGTCCTTTTTAAAACTTTTTTTAAAATTTGCGACATATTTATCTCCTATTATTGCAAACTTGAAAGAAAGTCATCCGTTGAACCGAGTTTTTCTTCTTCACTACTTAAATCGTCATATCTTTTTACTTCATCGGTCTCTACAGGCTCTGGAGTTGGTTCAACTACTTCTTTCTTTTTCTTAGGTGGTTCCCATTCAAAATCATTGTCAGCAGACCATTTGATGTCATCAAATACATCTTTTCCAATCCAAACAAGTGATAGAACGCCTGAAAGAATTCCTCCTCCGAGGCAAGCTAGTGAAGCAATTCCTAATGGAGAATTGGCTTTATTATAAACCTTTGCTCTCCATTCTTCGTTACCTTCAATATCTCTAGCTAAAACTTCTTCAAGATATTCTTGATTTTCATTTTCTATAATTCTTTCAACGGCTGAAATATATTCATCTTCGCTTATGTTGCCATTTTCATATTCTTCTAGATATTTCTTTAAATCATTAATATACTCTTGTTTATATACTATGGAGTCTTTATATTTGCTATAAGAAGGCAAGGTTGCAAGATAACCTATACCACAGCCAATAAATCCAAGAGCACCAACACCAGTTAAAATCAATGGTGCAAAAGCAGCAGCCATTTTAAGTCCACCAAGCGATCTTTTTAATATTTTCTTAACTGAAAATGCCATATTTTTCTCCTTAAATATTTTTTTAATATCTCTTAAATAAAATTTAAAATTTTTTCTATTGCAACGAATTTAAAAAGTCATCAAGCGAACCCAATTTTTCTTCTTCAGAACTTAAATCAACATTGTTTTCTATTTTTTCTGGTTTTTCTATTTTTGCATAAATTTCAACTTTTGGTTTAGGAGGTTCCCATCTTAAATCCCGACGAGCAGAATATTTTAAGTCACCTAATGTATCTGTTAATGCACTACCTAAAATAAGCCAAGTAATACCAACTACAGTTGTAGCACCAAGTAATGAAAGGGTCGCTATTCCACAGCAATTAAAAGATTTTAAAATTTCTTGCCACTGTTCATTACCTTCAATATCTCTTTTTATTACATCTGTATAATATGAGCTTTCTGCCATATTATCAATTTTTTCAATATATTCGCTATTTGTTATATCTCCATCTTCAAGTTGTTGTTGATATTTTTGTAAATCATTTTGTACTTCTTGAACATAAACAGAAGTTTCTTTATAATCATCTAATTTGCAACTCTTAACAATCGTTGTAGTAATTGCACCTATACAAGCGGAACCACAAGCACAAGTCAACACCATAGGTGCAAAAGCAACTGCCATTTTAAGTCCACCTTTTATTTTTTTAGAAACAACCCTTTTATCTGCCATAACTTACTCCTAAAGAATTATAAAGTTTTTATCTTAAAAAATTCTAAAATACTCCTATTAAAATTATATCACCATTCCTTTGTAAAGTCAATATACAAGTTTAATATAATATATAAATATTATAGGTAATATAAGAAATTAACATTGTAAAAAAAGCGGACTAAATTAATCCACTTTTTACAAATTATTAACCTTCTTTATTTAATTTTTTTGCTTTTTGTTCAAGTTTTTCTACTTCTTGCACAACAGCCTTTTCACTTTTATCAACTGCCTGTTTTGCACATTCAGAATACTTATATAAAAGTGCACCTGTCACAAGTCCCATACTAAAACCAAGCAACATCAGAACGTCTTTCATAACCCCTCCTTATAATTATTTTGCGAAAAAAAACTTATTTTATACATATCTTCATTTGAAGAATATGTAACATAAAAATAAGATTAAACAAAAAAGCACTTTAAAAGTGCCTTTTAGTTTTATCTTTTACTTTTTAAATCCTTTTCTTTCTTTTTATAAAAATCTTCAACTGCGTTTTTAATTGCCTCTTCTGCAAGTAATGCAGCATAATCTCTGTCTTCTGGTAAAGAGCCAAGTTCTTCTTTAATTTGATAGAAATTTGTTCTTAAAGCAGCCTCTAAAGAGCGACCCTCAATTAAATAGCAGGCAACATCACAAGCAGCAATAGTACAAACACCACCATACGCCTTGAATTTTGCATCTGTAATAACATTTTCATCATTAACAGAGATATAAATTTTTATAATATCACCACGAGCAGGGTCTTCACTTCTACCAGTTCCGTTAGCACCTCTAAGACCGCCAGCATATTTTGGATTTGTAAATCTATTTAAAATACGTTCGTTAAACATAATTATTTCCTCCCTGCTTTTGTGATTGCTGAGATTGATCTCAATCTTTCAACACATTTTACAAGAGCGTCAATAGCAAAATCTAAATCCGCTTTAGTTGTGTTTTTACCAAATGAGAAACGAATTGAACTATTTGCAAATTCATCAGTAAGACCGATTGCCTTTAAAACGTGAGATTGAAGTGGCGAATTTGCAGTGCAGGCAGAACCTGTTGATACTGCAACTCCCTCAATATCAAGAAGCATTAAAAGAGATTCCTTGTCTACCATTTCAAAGCAAAGGTTTAGTATTCCATTAACTTTTTGAAGTGGGTGACCATTTACAATAACATAATCAATTCTTTCAGTGACATTTCTAAGGAAATATTCTCTAACATTTTTAAGTTTTTGTTGATTTACAACAATATCTCTATTTGCAATTTCAACCGCTTTACCAAAGCCTGCAATTTCAGGGACATTAACTGTACCACCTCTCTTACCACGCTCTTGGCTTCCACCATAGATAAGGTTTTCTATTCTAAGACCGTCTTTAAGGTATAATGCACCAACTCCTTTTGGTCCATATACTTTATGAGCTGTTATAGTCATAGCATCAATTTCCATATCTTGAACATTAATTCTTACAGCCCCAACAGCTTGAGATGCATCAGTATGGAAGATCACACCATAATCGTGACAAATCTTTGCGATTGCTTTAACGTTTTGGATTGTGCCAATTTCATTATTTACAGTCATAATAGAAACAAGTATAGTGTCTTTTCTGATAAGGTGAAGAAGTTCTCCCATATTTACAAGACCGTGTTTATCAACATTAAGATAAGAAACTTCATATCCTTCTTCCTCTAAGCAAGCACAAGCATCAAGAACAGATTTATGTTCAATCTTGCTTACAATGATATGTTTTCCCTTTTCTGAATATGCGTGAGCAATGCCCCTGATTGCCCAATTGTTAGCCTCAGTACCACCTGAGGTAAAATAAATTTCATTAGATTTTTGAGCACCGATTGCATTTTTAATACGATCTCTTGCTCTGTCAACGATATTAGAGGCTTCTCTTCCATAACCGTGAAGTGAATTAGCATTTCCATAAACTGCATTAAAGCAAGGAAGCATTTCATTCAAAACTTCATTTGATACATAGGTAGTTGAAGCATAATCGAAATAAACTTTTTTTGACATTTTACACCCCTTTAATCAAGTAATATTTTAACACTACTAAAAAATAATGTCAATAGTAAACTCAATGTAATTAAAAAAAGTTGAGCCATTTTTTCAACTTTTTTAATTATTTTTATAAATATTTTCTGATACTTTCAATCATATCTTCCTTTTGCCAAACACCGATATGTTTTTCCTGCATCTGTCCATCTTTAAAAATTATGAGTGTTGGAATTGACATTATACCAAATTCTCTAGCAACAGTTGTACTTTCATCAGTGTCAAGTTTAACAATTTTAAGTCCATCTATTTTTCCGTCAACTTCCTCTAGTATTGCCCCCATCATTCTGCAAGGTCCACACCACGAAGCAAAAAAGTCTACTAGAACTACTCCCTCTTTTACCTCATCTTTAAAATTTTTATCTTCAATAATTCTCATATTTCCTCCTTAAGAATTTTATTAATAATCACCGAAGCAATATATCCTCCTAATGCCGATGGATAATAACTTATACTTCCAATGACACCTTCAACTTTTTCACCTTTGGACAAACTTATCACAACATCAAGCGACCTTACTCCTCGCTCTCGCAAACCTTTTCTTACTACCCTAGCAAGAGAATCATCACTTGTTGAAAATATGTCAGTAAGTTTAAAAGCAGGATAATCGTATCTATTTCCTGCACCCATAGCAGAAATAATATAAATGTTATGATCCTTGCAATAAGATATAAGTTCTATCTTATCCTTTACGCTATCTATTGCATCAATTACAATATCAGTTTTCCCAAGTAAAGAGGAAATATTCTCTTTAGTCAGTCTTTCTGCCTTAGTTTCAACGAAAACATTACTATTAATGTCTATTAGCATTTCTTTTAAAACTTCTACTTTCTTTCTTCCTATTGTGCTGTTATACGCTACAATTTGACGATTAATGTTTGATGGAGTTACATCATCAAAATCTATTAAAGTAAATCTTTCTACTCCTGCTCTAGCTAGCATTACTGTGGTATAGCCTCCTACACCACCGCATCCAACAATGGTAATATGCTTATTTGCAAGCTTTTCTATTCCCTCTTTGCCTATTAAAACTTCAGTCCTTGATTTATCCATATTTAATCCTTTTTTTATTAAATTAACAAAAAATTACCTTTTTTTATTGAAAAATACGTTAAAATTAATAAATTATAGGACATATTTACTCAAATCAAACTTTTTCTTGCTTTCTTTAAAGGCATTTTGAACATATACTCTATCAACAACTACATCAAGCATTGGATGCTCACCTGTAGCATTAAAAGATATGTCTTCTAGAAGATGTTCCATAATAGTATGAAGGCGTCTAGCACCTATATTTTCACTAGTTTCATTTTCAGCAGCAGCCATTTCCGCCATTTCATCAATAGCTTCATCTGTGAATTTTAAATTGATATTATCTACCTTTAATATGCTTGCGTATTGAAGAGTAACAGAGTTCTTTGGTTCTGTAAGTATTCTTTTAAAATCATCTTTTGTAAGATTGTCAAGTTCAACTCGAATAGGAAATCTTCCTTGAAGTTCTGGTATCATATCTTCAATATTAGATACGTGGAAAGCACCTGAAGCGATAAACAAAATAAAGTCTGTTTTTACATTGCCATACTTTGTTGCAACAGTACTTCCCTCAACTATAGGAAGAATATCTCTTTGTACGCCTTCTCTTGAAACATCTTGATTATTTGAGCCACCTGCTTTACCAATAATCTTATCAATTTCATCAATAAATATAATGCCTTCTTCCTCAGCTCTTCTTATTGCTTCAGCATTAACACTTTCTTTATCAACAACTCTATCACATTCTTCAGCCGTCAAAAGTTCTCTTGCCCTAGCAACGCTCATCTTTCTCTTATGTCGCTTTTGAGGAAGCATACCATCAAATATATTCCCAATAGCAATATCTGGCATACCAAAAGCAACAACAGGTTTAGCATTATCTATAACTTCGATTTCTATTGATTCATTTTCAAGTTTGCCGTCTCTTAAATCATTTTCAACTTCTGTCTTATCAACAGCAATATCTTGAGCACGTCTAGTATCACAAACAGCATTTACAAGTTTTTTATCAACGATAGGCTTTACTTTAGCCTCCATTTCGTGAGTTTTCTCATCTTTAACAAGTCTAACAGAAACTTCCACGAGATCTCTAATCATACTCTCAACATCTCTGCCAACATAACCAACTTCGGTATACTTTGTTGCTTCAACCTTAATAAAAGGTGCACCAACAAGTTTTGCAAGCCTTCTTGCAATTTCAGTCTTACCTACACCGGTTGGACCTTTCATAATAATGTTTTTTGGAGTAATTTCATCTCTTAACTCTTTAGGAAGTCTGCTTCTACGATATCTATTTCGTAGTGCAATAGCAACAGCCCTTTTTGCCTTAGCCTGTCCGATTATATATTTATCAAGTTCATCAACTATTTGTTTTGGTGTTAAGTTCATTTTTAAACCTCCTCAACTGTAATATGGTCATTTGTAAATACGCAAATTTGTCCTGCAATTTCAAGTGCTTTTTGTGCAATTTCCTTTGCTGAGAGTTCTGTATTTTGTTTTAATGCCTTTGCAGCAGCAAGAGCATAGTTTCCACCAGAACCAATAGCACAAACATCATCATCAGGTTCAATTACTTCGCCTGTACCACTAACAATCAAAAGTTTATCTTTATCAGCTACAATCATCATTGCGTTAAGTTGTCTTGAAGCCTTATCTTCTCTCCAAGTTCCAGCAAGCTCTACCGCACTTCTCATAAGGTTACCTGAAAACTTATTTAACATATTTTCAAATCTTTCGCAAAGCGAAAAAGCATCAGCAACAGAGCCAGCAAATCCTATTACAACTCTGTCATCATAAATTCTTCTCACTTTATGAGCATTTGACTTGAATATTACACTTTCTGAAAGTGTAACCTGTCCATCACCTGCAAGTGCAATTTTCCCATTTCTTTTTACACCACAGATTGTAGTGCCTCTAAACATACTTTCCATAAAATTCTCCTTTTTATTTTACTCTATAACATTTTCTTTATAGTCGCAAGTATTATTTGAACATTTTACGATTTTCCCCTTTTTTATAAGTGGGCTTTTACATTTTGGACATTTCTCTCCAGTTGTAATATCCCAACTCATAAATTTACAGTCAGGGTAACGGGTACAAGAGTAATAAATTTTTCCTTTTTTACTCTTTCGCTCCACCATATCTGCACCGCATTCAGGACATTTTCCTATAATCTTTTTAGGGTTTTCGATAGGTTTTGTATTCTTACATTTTGGGAAGTTAGAACAAGCCAAAAACTCGCCATATTTACCAGATCTAATAAGCATTTTACTACCACAAAGTTCACATATAATGTCAGTTTCCTTGGGAGGCTCTTTCATTGTAACAGAACTTGCATCTGCCCTCTCAAGAAGATGCTCAAAGCCATTCCAGAAACTTGCAACCACGCTATGCCAATCCTCATCTCTTACAGCAATATCATCAAGTCTGCCCTCCATATAAGCAGTAAATTTAACATTAATTACACCGCTAAAGAATTGGTCTAAATAGGCAGTAATTTTTCTTCCTAGTTCTGTTGGAATAAGGTATTTAGCCTCTTTTACTGTATATTTTCTAGTTTGAAGAATGGTAATTGTTGCAGCATAAGTAGCAGGTCTACCAATTCCTTTTTCTTCCATTGCCTTAACAAGACTTGCTTCTGTATATCTTGTTGGAGGCTTTGTGAATTTTTGTTCAGGCAAGATTTTCTCGCAAGGAAGCATTTCTCCCTCATCAAGTTTTGGAAGTTTACCTGCCATTCCCTCTTTATTTTCATCTTCAACGAATTCTTTATACACACTTGTATAACCAGGGAACTCCATTGTCTTTCCACTAACCTTAAATCCATATTTTTCACAGTCAAAATTTACAGTTACAGATGCATATTCAGCCTCTGACATCTGACTTGCAAGAAAGCGTTCATAAATTAATTTATAAAGGCGATAGTTATCATTTGATAATGTTTCTTTTGCTATTTCTGGAGTAATATCCATAGTAATTGGTCTTATTGCCTCGTGGGCGTCCTGGGCACTATCTTTTGTATGATATATATTAGGTTTACTTGGAACAAAATTCTCACCAAACTTATTTTTAATATATTCTCGGCAAGCATTTTGAGCATCTGTAGACACACGAACGGAGTCGGTACGAATATAGGTAATAAGAGCAATTTTTCCCTCTCCCTTAATATCGACACCTTCATAAAGTTGTTGAGCAGAAGATGATGTTCTAGCAAGGCTCATTCCAAGTTTATTTAAAGCATCTTGTTGCATTGTACTAGTTGTAAAAGGTGCTGGTGCGTGAGATTTCGTTTTGGTTTTTTTAACCTCTTTTACAAGGAAGTCTTTTCCCTTAATCTCTTCAAGCATCTTATCAACTTCTTCTTTGTTCTTTGGAACAAATTTCTTTTTATTATAAGTTGCAAGTGCTGCTTTTATTTGACTTGCATCTTTTTTAAGAATGGCATTTACAGTCCAATATTCTTCTGGAACAAAGTTTTCAATTTCAATCTCTCTTTCAACAACAAGTTTTAAAGCAACAGACTGAACTCTTCCTGCACTTAACTTTGGAGCAATCTTTTTACAAAGAATTGGAGAAACTTTATAACCTACAAGTCTATCAAGTACTCTTCTTGCCTGCTGAGCATCAACAAGTTTTAAATCTATTTTTCTAGGATTTTCAAGAGCCTTTGAAACCGCTTTCTTTGAAATTTCGTTAAATTCAATTCGACAACTTTTTTCAGTATCAAACCCTAAAATATTTGCTACGTGCCAAGATATTGCCTCACCCTCACGATCGGGGTCGGTTGCAATTAAAACTTCTTCAGCCTTTTCAGCTTTAGACTTTAACTCTCTAATAAGTTCTTTTTTATCGGGTACAATTTCATATTTAGGTTCAAAATTATTTTTTATATCTATACCAAAACTCTTTTGAGGAATATCTCTAATATGTCCTTTTGTGGCAAAAACCTCATATCCTGAACCAAGATACTTTTTCAAAGCCTCTCTTTTAAATGGTGATTCTATAATTACTAATTTCAAAATTATCCTCCGATTATCTTAAGGCGATAAATCCGCCTGACATTCTACTAATTATCCCACGAATTTCCAAAGTTGTCAAACAAGTTCCTATTGTTTTTGAACTAAAATCGCAAATTTGTGTTAATTCATCTATACTTTTCATCCCATCTGATAAAAATTTAATAATTTTAATTTCATCATCTGAAAAATCTTCTTCTCTAAATTTCTGCTTTGGTTCAGCCTCTTTCACCTCATAGTCTTTAAGTATGTCTTGAGATTTTGTTACGCACTCACCTTGACCACGCTTAATAATCTCATTAGTAAGTTCACTATTTAAACTATCAATATTACCAGGTACAGCATAAATATTTTTTCCATAATCTAAAGCAAAGTCCTTAGTATGTATAGTTCCGCTTTTAACTGTTGCCTCAGTTATAAGAACACCATCACCTAGGGCTGCAATAATACGATTTCTTATAGGAAATGTATATTTTGTTGCACTTCTTTTAGGTCGATATTCACTTAAAAGTAATCCTTTCTCTGCAATTTCCATAGCAAGAGACTGATGCTCAACTGGGTATATGTGGTCAAATCCGCCACCAAGAACAGCAATGGTCTTTCCTCCAACCTCTAAACATTTTCTATGCGATATAGAATCAATACCATAAGCAAGACCACTCACTATTACTATTCCCGCACTAGCAACATCACGAGTAAGCTTTTCTGTTACAACCTTGCCATAACTAGTTGGTTTTCTTGTTCCAACAACTGACAGTGAAGGACTGGAAGCAAGATTTAAGTCGCCCATATAATATAAAATTAACGGAGCATCATCAATATCTTTTAGTTTTTCTGGAAAATCCTCATCGTCAATAGTTGTTATATTTATTCCTCTATTTGCCTGGTTTGTCACAAAGGTCTTAACCATTGTTTCATCCGCCCCAGCTAGCATTTTATTATAGGCAACATCAGTTAGAACTTTATTTTTGACTAAATTAGTTTTTTTAAAAGTTTTTATTGACGGCTTATCCCCAAGCGAATCTATAATTTGTCGCATTTTTGAATTTGTTAAATCGTACTGTGATAAAAATATTATCAAAGCTTTTAAATCATTCATTCTTTATCCTCAAACTTTTAACATTTTAACACTTTTTTTGTTTTTATAGCAAACAAATTTGCTTTAAGAAGGTAAATTAATATTTATTGCCAGTACTTTCTATCAAGTGTTCTATAGGAAATTGCTTCTGCTATATGGTCTACTTTTATATTTTCTTCGCCTTCTAAATCTGCAATAGTTCTAGCAACTTTTAAGATTCTATCGTGTGCTCTTGCTGACAACTTCAACTTATCAAATGCATTGCGAAGTAAACATTCTCCCGCCATATCAAGTTTACAAAACTTCCTTGTTTGAGCAACGCTCATCTTAGCATTGCAGAAATTTGAAGAACCTTTAAACCTTTCAAGTTGAACAGCTCTTGCTCTATCAACACGCTTTTTAATTTCTGCAGAACTCTCCTCCTGTTCTTCACTTTTTAATTGGTCATAAGTGACATTATCAACTTCAATATGTATATCAATTCTATCCATTATAGGTCCAGACAATTTTGCGAGATATTTAGTAATTTGACTAGCAGAACAACGACACTCTTTATCCTTTGAGCCATAATTACCACAAGGACAAGGATTCATACTTGCAATCAAAGTAAAGTTTGCTGGATATACAACAGTCGCATTTGAACGAGCAACAGTTATCACTCCGTCTTCAAGTGGCTGACGCAAAGTTTCAATAGTATGCCTTGTGTACTCTGGGAATTCATCCAAAAACAGTACACCATTATCAGCAAGAGAAATTTCTCCTGGTTTACTATTACTACCGCCACCAGTAAGCGAAACTGTTGATGCAGTATGATGCGGACATCTAAATGGTCTTACAGAAATAATCCCCTGTTTCCCATCAAGTTCACCTGCTATAGAATGTATCTTTGTCACCTCAAGAGCCTCTTCAAAGGTAAGGTCCGGAAGGATTGACGGAAAACATTTTGCTAGCATACTTTTACCACTGCCTGGCGGTCCTACCATTATTAGATTATGTCCACCTGCTGCAGC
Source organism: uncultured Eubacteriales bacterium (assembly GCA_949096025.1). GTDB lineage: Bacteria > Bacillota > Clostridia > Christensenellales > UBA1242 > Caccovivens. Next base: position 9,495 of record CARXKP010000015.1, on the reverse strand, counting down.
AATTTCAAGAGCCCTTTTTGCCATCCTTTGCCCTTTAACATTTGCAAAATCAAGTCCTCTAGGAGCAGTCTTTGCTACCTCTTCATAACTACAAGCCTTGACAGGTTCAATATCTTCATCACCTTTTAAAAAGTTGATTACCTGAGATAGCGATTTTACTCCATAAATATCAATTCCTGAAATAAAACTTGCTTCTACTGTATTATCAAAAGGAACTATAAATTTCTTAAAGCCAAGATTTCTAGCCGATATTAAAAGAGGCAACATTCCCCTAACCTTTTTTACACTTCCATCAAAAGACAACTCTCCTATATATACATAATCCTTTTCGTGTTTTATTTTTAGTTCTTCATTACAAGAAAGAATTGCTATTGCAATAGCAAGGTCGAACAATGCACCTTCTTTTTTTACATCTGCAGGTGCTAAATTTATTGTTATCTTTTTGATAGGGTATTCAAGTGCAGAATTTCTTATCGCGTTCCTCACTCTTTCTTTCGCCTCTTTAATAGCAGTATCGGCAAGCCCAACAATTTCAAAATGAGGAAGCCCATTGCTTACATCTGTTTCAACTTCAATAGGAAAACCTTCTATCCCCTTTAATCCATAACTATAAACTTTCGAGTACATCCTCTCTCCTTAAAAATTAAAATTCAAAATTATTTTAGCATACTTAAGATATTTTTCCAAATAAAAAGGCATTTCTTGACAATGTTAATTAAAATCAAGTTTTTTATTCATAAAAAAGTATGGCATATTACCATACACTTTTCTTTAGCTTTCTTTAATTGATTTTCTAAGCAAGCGAAGTTTTTCTTTATTTTCAGCACTTACTCTAAAAGATTCACAAGCCTTTGAAATAGACTTTAATTGAACAAATTTACTTTCAACCCCTTGCAAAAACTGATACATAAAATCAAAATCATAAATAAAGGCCTCTGCATAACACCAAGCAAGTGCCATTTTAACATAATATTCGTTATTCTTAATCCTCTCATTAAGAAGAGTTACCAAATTTTGTAAATCTTCTTTAAGAGCAAATCTCATAAGCCAAACTATTCCAACTCTTATGTAAAATTGATTTTTTTCATTAAGTAAACTAACAAAAAACTCTTTTTGATTTTCAAGTCCTTTAAGTCTGCCGACAATAGTGTCGCAAGCACCCCAGTTGTCAATATAAGGTAAAAGATATTTAAGCTTTTCAATCTTTTCTATATCACTGATTTTAGAATAAGCAATTACCATTCCAGCAAGGACAATCTCTTCATAATAATCAAGAGGAAACTGACAAATATCTGTCCCTTCCTTTGCTAGCTGTCTAGCAAAATTTTCAAGAGTTTTTGTAACTATTCCTTTAATCTCATATTTACTGATAATAAGGCCTTTATCAAACTTTGCTTTTTTCTCATCTGCATTTTCGTTAATAAACTTTTCTATTCTGTCTGCAAGCATAACCACTCCTTAAAATATAATAAATAAAATAATTATATCCGTCAAACAAAAAAGCAGTTCGATAGAACCGCTTTTAAAATTATTAGTTATTGTCTGCTGATTTAATTTTAGCAGCTTTTCCGGTAAGATTACGAACATAATAAAGTTTTGCTCTTCTTGGCTTACCCTTTCTAACAACTTCAACACTTGTAACAAGTGGAGAGTGCATAGGGAAAGTCTTTTCAACACCAACACCGTTTGAAATTTTTCTTACAGTGAAAGTTTCTCTAACTCCACCATTCTTACGAGCAATAACAACGCCCTCATAACCTTGAATTCTTTCTTTGTCGCCTTCTTTAATCTTAACGCCAACTCTAACAGTGTCACCGATATTGAATTCAGGGAGAGTTTCTTTCATATTTTCTTTCTCGATTTGGTCAATAATGTTAGCCATTTTATTCTCCTTTTAATGTATTTTTTATTATTGCAAATTAAATTGCAAAAAGATTAACTTTTAGCCTCTTTTTCTTGCTCTCTTTCTAGCAGCTTCTCTTTTCTTTTTCTTTGCTACGCTAGGCTTGTCATAGGCTTCTTTTCTTCTAATATCACCAATGATACCATCTTTTTGGCATTTTCTCTTAAATCTCTTAAGAGCACTTTCAAGAGTTTCATTCTCGCCCACTTTAACAGTTGTCAATCTTCTCACCACCTTCTAATTCATAAAATCTATTTAATTATAAATATTATTAATCTTTTTGTCAAGCAGTTAAAGAAAAATCTTTTATTTTTTTATAAAATAGTTCCTTTCGCCCCATCCTTATATGGAACATCTAGTTTTACTTGTACAACCTCATTAGTTAAATCTTCCATACTATCACACTTTACATAAGTTCTAATATAGTTTTTAGTATAACCAATAAAATAATCTCCTACTTTTTCTTCAATAAGCAAACTATATGGAGTAGAACTATTACAACAATCAATAATAAACTCCGACTTCAATCTATCGTTTAACTTTTCTAGCCTTTCAAGCCTTTCTTGTTTTACTTCAAATGGGAGGTCTTTATATAACTTATATGAAGCAGTTCCCTCACGCGGAGAATATTTAAAAATATGAAGTTGACTAAATTTGACTTTTTCAATAAAAGCATAAGTTTCATTAAATTCCTCTTCACTTTCATTTGGAAAGCCGACTATTACATCAGTAGTAATTCCGGCACGAGGGAAATACTTTCTAATTAGCCTTACTGACATTTCAAAATCTTCTGCACTATAATGCCTATTCATTCGTTTTAATACAGTGTTTGAACCACTTTGCAAAGACAAATGAAAATGTGGACAAAAGTTTTTTAACTCTGAAAGCCCCCTAATAAAATCCTCACTCACTAGAGTTTCTTCCATTGAACTAAGTCTTAATCTTTTTCCTAGTCCATTAAGATTTTGTAATAAGGTTAAAAGTCCCGCTTCTCCATCAATTTTATAATCGGTAACATTAATACCAGTAAGTACAATTTCTTTTACATCCTCACCTAGCATCTTTGCTTCTTCAATAATAGAACTTACATCTCTTGACCTACTTCTACCCCTTAAATATGGAATAATACAATAGGAGCAAAAGTTGTTACAACCGTCTTGAATTTTAATGTAACTGCGAGTTCTAGTTTGGTATGCCAACATATCATCTTGATAAATTAAAGGCAATTCTTCAATTTTTTCACTATTTTTTATATAATTTTGTGTATTTTTGGCTAAGTTTTCTATAAAATCAATAATTTTAGTCTTTCCGCTTGTACCGACAACCACCTCTACATCTTTCTCTAAAAACTGTTTACTATTATGCTGAGATGAACAACCACATACGAAAAACTTCGCATTCTTGTTGAATTTTTTGCATCTTGCAATCATCTGCCTAGACTTTTTTTCTGCCTCTTTTGTTACAGCACAAGTATTTATAACAAAGACATCGGCAAACTCCAATTTATCTGTCGCATCAAATCCTAAAGAATTTAATTTGTTTATAAGAGCATCACTCTCATATTTATTTACCTTACAGCCAAGTGTAACTACTGATATTTTCATAAATCTTATTTTATCAAATTTATAATAAATAATCAAGTTTTTTGTTTCTTTTTAATCATATTAAATATTGACAAAGACGCAAATATTTTTTATAATTATATTATGAAAAACAATGAAATATTTAATCCACAAACTTGTTCTCTTATAAAAAAATTAAGTACAGTTTATAAAAATGGTTATGTTGCCTCACGCGGAAGAGAAAGTTACAGATATTATGTCGATGATGATGGTAACTTAGCAGTTGGTGATATGGCTAATTGTTTTGAACACGCCTGCTTTAATTTAAAAAATGAACATTTTGTAAGTCTTGATTTAAACCCTTACGAAACTGCACAAGGCTTTGGAAAATATGGTGGAGTTTTTAATGATAGAAATATGGTTGATGATGATGATATAAGAGACGCTCTATTTTCAATAGTTAAAAGAGTTGGACTTGAATATAAACTCTGCTCACCAAATACTTTTACAAAATCAAATGAATGGAAAGTTGCTTTTTATTTAGCAAATGACCCCTCCGCAAGACTTGGTTATGATTTTCATTTTCTACTTCAAGAGAAAAATGGTTCTTGGTCTGGGAAATATGGCTGGTACTCTAATCGAGTGGATACATTCGATAATGCTCCAACTGCTTTCATACCGGATAGTGGACTAAAATATATTTTACGAGATATGTATTTGATTTCAAATCCTTACGCAGAAACTGAAAAAGAATAAAACATCTATCATTGAATAGATGTTTTTTATTTACAAAATATATTTTTAGTGCTAAAATTTATATGTTTATAGGAGAAAAATATGAAAAAGAAAATATTAAAATATTCAAGTTTGTTTATTTTATCTTTCATTATTCTGTTTTCAGGACTATTAACAATAAGTTGCACAAAGAATAATGAGCTTTGGAAATCTACTTTTACCCTTCCAAGTGAAGAAAACGTTATGGAAAGACTAAATGAAATTTATGGTTCAAGAGAAAAAATGTACATACAAGGCGATATGATCCAACGTATGAAATGCCCTGAAAATCAAGAAGAAATTACTTTTAATATGACTTATGAAGTTTCTGATTATCAAAAAATAATGCTTGAAGATGCAGTCCGTGAATTTAATGAAGTCTTTAGCGTTGTCAATCCAAACTATACTTTTAAAATCAATTACTCACCATCTCAAGAGGATTTTAATCAGCATTATTCTATACGTATGAACGTATCAGACAATCTTGGAGATAATTCATCAAGACAGATACTAGGGCTTGCACACTTTTCAACAGGTTCATACACTGGTAATTATGGTATAACTTTAAAAACAGAAGTTTTAAATAGAGTTGATTACTTTATGCTCACATTCAAACACGAATTTATGCATCTTTTAGGTGCTGGGGATGCTTATAATAATCCTAACGCAGAGAAAACAACTGTTATGCAAAATTATAACAACACCTCTCTCCGTCACTTCTCAAAAAGTGATGTTGCCTTTATAGATGCCTACTACCGCAATCCAGCAAATCCACTTACTGATGAACAAATAAAAAATTATATTGTTAATTATGAAAATTCAATCTCACACACTCAAAAAAATAATATTAAACTAATCTACTCTACAGCATTACAAAATATTGATTTGACCACCCTTCAATGCGATTTACAAGCAAAAGGCTATGCTGACACTCGCGAACTTAATGGTCTTATTCAAACAGGTATAAATAGAGATAAAACATTTGGTCAAACTAATGTATCGTTTACCGAACTTGAATATCTTGAAAGACCAAATGAAACATATTATGGTGGTTTTGATATTGATAAAAAAAATGGTTATACTCACGGAACAAGCAAAGGTAGTTTTTCACATTCGAAAAGTATAAGCTATACAGACTATGGTGATGGAATACTTTATGCCACACCTAACGGAAATGCAAACAACAATATTATCTTTATAAAACTTGGTAACTATATTTTAATGCTTGATCTAATAGGAAATTACTATAATCTTAATAGTCTTTCATTTAATTTCAGGACCGCTTGTAAAATAAATTAATTTATAGAAATAACAAATAAAAAACGCTGATTAAATCAGTGTTTTTTCTATCTATTTTCCCTTCTCTTCAAAATCAAAAGAGCAAGAACACAATATATTACAATTTGCAATTTGAACGCACCTTAAAGGTTACTCCAGTCAAAAATTTTTTCTTGCCATAGGATTTGTAAACATTTTCAATTTTTAACATATTTTTAATAAAAAAGACGACTAATTATGTCGTCTTTTTGCAATTTACTTAGTATACATTAAATATCCAGCGATATCACTATTACTTGATAATGTAAAGTTTGATGTAATATAAACGCCTACGCTTAGCCCTTCTTTTACATATATAGTTGTTGCATATCTAGCAATAGAAGAATATGAATATTTATTTGTAAGTCCATTTGCAAATTCTGCATTATCAATTACAATAGTTCTAATACCACTACATCCTGAAAATGCCATTGATTCAATAGTTTCAATTCCTGCTGGAATATTAATCCTTGAAAGAGTTATACAAGAAGTAAAAGCAGATGATGCTATAATTTTTATATTTTCAGGAATAATTGTATTTTTGCATCCATAATAGAGTTTATTTTCTGCCTTGATAATAATCGCATTTGCGTTGCCATCTTCGTAAATCGCATTTTCATCATCTATTTCAATAGTTTCAAGTGCATAACATCTTAAAAAGGCATTTGATGCTATTTCTCTAGCATATTTTCCTATTTTAACTGATTTAAGATTTTCGCAAGTAAAGAAACAAGAATAACCTATTGTTTCAACAGTATCCGGCAATTCTATTGCTTGCAATGTTTTACAAGTAGAAAATGCTTCATCATTTAGTGTTAATAATCTTGAATTTAGTGCAAAATTTACACTTTCAAGACTTTCGCAACCATAAAATGCTTTATTTTCAATAGTAACAACATTTTCTGGTATTGTGATATTAGTTAAATTTAAACAATATAAGAATGCAGATGCCCCTATTGCTGTAACATTTGGTGCTATAACCGTTGTTTTACAACCAACTATCAATTTATTGCTAGCCTTTTCTATAATAGAATTACCGTCACCGTCTTCAAAATATCTGTTATTTTCATTTATAGTAATTGATTCAATTTTTGGACATCGCGTGAAAACGTTTTCTCCAATTTCTCTAACATTTAATCCTATAGAAACACTTTTTAATTCTATGCAATTATAGAAAGCATTTTTACTTAAAATAGTCATACTTAATGGAAGTGAGATTTCTTCAATACCATAGCAACTTTCAAAAGCACTCACTCCTATACTTCTAACTCTTGAAGGGATAGAAATTTCGGTTAATGAACTGCAAAAATAGAAAGTGCAATCTTTTATTTCTCTAACATTAGAAGGAATAACAAATTCTGTAAGAGCAGAACATCTATAAAAAGCATATTGTCCTATTGTTGTCACTGTTTCTGGTAAAGAAATTTTTATCATTTTATAACAATTATAAAAAGCATAATTACCAACTGTTCTCAAAGTTTTGCTGACTGTAAACGCTTGAATATTACTACAATTATAAAAAGCATAATCTCCTATAACTGTTACTGTATCAGGCAAAGCAATTTCTGAAAGTTTTGAGCAATTATAAAAAGCATAGTTTCCAATAGTTTGTATCGATTTTCTTAAAACAACAGATGCAAGATTACTACAATTATAAAAGGCATAATCTCCTACATTTTCAATAGTACTTGGCATACTTACCATTTTTAATAAAGTTCTGTTTGCAAACACACCACTCGTTGCATTTTGAGCATCTTTAATGCTTGTAACTCTATATAAACCGTTTTCATTTTGAATATAAGCAGGAATAACTAAATTTTCTAAAGTGTTTTCCTCACTATTAACAAAAGATGAAATTATTGCTTTACCTTTAACATTTCTATCAGTTGCATTAATTGCTGCATCATCTACAAAGTCAAAACTAATAAATTCATAAATATTTTCTTCGTCTAAAACCTTCGCTTCATAGTTTTTCTTTATCTTTATTTTTACTTCCCAACCATTTAATGCCGTTTTTAAAAATTCCTTTGCAGTAAATCTTATTGTATAGCTTGATGTATTAAAGGAAGTTATTCGTCTAATAGTTGATGTTTCAATGTTTATATTATCTGTATTTAATCCATCACCTTTATCAACTTCAACAGTCAAATCATATCTTTCATAATTATTATTAGAGATCTTAAAATTAATAACAATAGGTACAAACTTTTCTTCATTTTTAACAAATTTTAAATTAATATCTTGCCAAGTTAAAAGTGTCTTATCAAAATCATTAGAATTAAAGTTCAACTCCTTCATCTTTTCAGACAAATCACCTATATAAGAGCCCTCTTCAATAGTACCTGCTGAAATAAAAGCATCAATATTTTCGCCTGCAAAAGAAATTTTTCCTTTAGTTTTTATAGTAACTACTTCTAAAATAGTAATTTTTATTGAGAAACTATCAAGAATGGATTTTAAATCCCCTTCACACATAAAGCTGATGGTATAATTTTCTGTAGTATTTGAGTTAATTAAAGATTGTCCTACTAAATTCATAGATATTTTATCAGCATTAATTCCTAGCCCTTTATATAATTCAAAACCGAGTTCCACATTTTCTTCGCAGTTATTAGTGATATTAAAACTCAAATTTATAGGTTTTGCAATGAAATTTTCTTTTTCAAAATCTATCTTTAAGTTTTGCCAAGAATTAAGTTTTTCATCAAATCCACTTTCACCATAGTTATTAAAGTTTATGTTTTTAAATTTATTTGAAATATCACCTTTTATGTTTCCACCTAAGAGAGTTCCTTCCGAAACTAAAACATCAATTTTTTCTCCTTCAAAGATAATATTACCATTCACTGAAGCAATCTCTTCCTTAACAAAAGAGATATTTATCTGAAAATTATCAAGTTTTGAAATGATTTTTTGATTGCAAATAAATCTTATCTGAAAATGTTTTTGGCCAAGCGAATTAATTAAAGCACTATCAATAACTTCAATAGAAATATTTTCAGCATTTTCGCCCTCGCCATTTATAACATCAACTCCTACAAAAAGTCTTTCTTTTAGATTATTTATTATATCAAATTCAAGCACGATAGGAATAAAAGTATTTTCATTTTCTATGAATTGTAATTTTAAATTCTTCCAAGTTTCCTTTAACAGCTCAACTCCTTCTTGATTAAATGAAAAAGCCTCCAATTTATTTTCGAGTTCCTCATTCACACTTCCCTGAACAGCACTTCCTTTTGAAACACTTACGTCAAATCCTTCACCCTCAAAATTTATATCGCCTTTCACCCAAGAAACTTCTTCCTTTTTGAGAGTTAACGTTATTGAAAAATTATCTAACACAGAAACAATATCATCATCGCAACTAAATCTCAATAAATAATGTTCTTGATTAAAAGAGTTAATAATCGTTTGTCCCTGACTTTCTACCTTAATATTTTCAGAATTTTTGCCATTTCCCTTAACTATGTCAAAATTTACTAGAAGCCTTTCTTCTAAATTATTTTTTATATCAAATTCAAGCGTGATTGGTAAATACTGCCCATTATCTTCATCAAATCTAACTTTTAAGTTTTTCCAAGAACTTAATTTATCGCTCAAATCAGGTTGAACAACTTCATTAAGAGTGAAATCTTTTAAAATACTATCGATATCTCCTTGATAAATTCCATTAGAAAACTCGCCATTAAAAATGTTAGCATTGCAATTTTCTCCAACAAAATTAATGTTTCCACTAACTTTAGCAATTTCCTCTTTAACTAGAGAAATGCTGATTTCAAAATTATCAAGTTTTGATATAATTTTTTCAAGACAACTAAATTTTATTGAATAATGCCCTATGCCATAGGAATTTATAACTTCATCCCCTAAATATTCAATTTTTATATTTTGAGTATTTTCGCCAATTCCTTTAATGACCTCAAAATTTACAAATAATCT
>CARXKP010000014.1 GCA_949096025.1 uncultured Eubacteriales bacterium | reverse complement strand
TGGCTTGGAATAGGTGGAAAGAAACTTACTGAAAGTGATATAATTAACCTAGGATTTGCAAAAATTTAATAAAATAAAAAAGCATCTAAATAGGATGCTTTTTTGCTATGATTATTTATGTTTATTTTGAGGTAAATAAAAATAATTTAAACAAAAATACATAAAAAAGTGTATTTTTTATATGAAAAATGCAAATTTTTAATTAATTTATCATTATTTTGTATTTATTTATAAAAATTTTATTTATTTTTTTAGCAGAGAAAAAAAATAAAATAAGCAATCTTAAATTTACCTCTTAAATATATAATATTTAAAATCTTTCAAATCATTTGCTTAAAAGAGTAAAAAATGTTATTATGAAAATACTAAGGGAAGGGGCAAAATATGAAGAAAAACTTATTAGTTGTGTTGCTAGTTTTGATGTTTTCCGGTTTTGTTATGTCGGCGTGCAACATCAAACCAACACTTACAGGTCAGTTTAAAGAAGAAAGTTATGCAATTTCTATTGACGAGGTTGTAAATTTTTATGATGAACTTGAAGTAAAAGGTTTTGACAAAGAACAAATTGTTTTATCTTCATCAAGTGATGATGTATTGTCACCCCTATCAAAATTTGAATTTAAAGGTTTAACTTCTGGAAGTGCGGTACTATTTGCTAGTTTTGAGGGAAAGACAGTTGCCCAGGTTAAAGTCAATGTCAAATACAGATTACTTGCTCCTAGCAATGTGATTGTTGATGATAATGGAAAGGTAAGTTGGGATAAAAGTTTTGTAGTTGCAAATGGAACTAGAGTTGAAGCGGACACATACAAAGTTTCTTATAAACTTGAAGAAGCAAGTGCAGGTGAAACACTAGAAGTGAATGAAAATGAGTTTTTGCTTCCAGCTGGTGCGATAGGAAGATATGAAATCAAGATTACCGCAATGGTATCAGATACAACGATTGACAACTCTGTTGAAAATACATATTTTGTTAATTATGGCATAATGGAGCCTGCTAGTAATATTACTTTTACTCCAGCGATAGACTTTACTCAAACTGCTACATTTACTTGGGATGAAATTGAAAATGCGATTTACGATGTAAGAATTAATGGTGTGAGAATTGGCAAAGATTTAATGGAAAGTAAGTTTATCTTTGATTATTCTAGATATAAAGTAGGAGAGTCAATAAAGGTTGAAATAATTGCAAAGGATACCAGTGCTATCAAGACTGAAAGTATAGTAATAATTAATACGCAAGTTTTAGAAAAACCATCTTTAAAATACAACTTTAATGGCGAGGCTTATATTAATTGTGATTTTACAAATGGAGTTGACGCTTATCTTTTAAAAATTATCAATCTTAATACTGGAGCCGAGGACAGCCGAATTTATTACAGCGGAGATGAATTTAAAGAAATCCTTGAGGGGTTTCCTGAAGGAGTGTATGAACTAGCACTTATTGGCATCGGCGGTGAATACGAAGATAAATATTATTTAAACAGTGAGTTAAGTGATTCTATTACAGTTGCAAAATTAAAAACTCCAAATGTAAAATTGAGTTTTGTTGGCAAAATTTTAAGAATAGAGTTTCCTCAAGATGATTATATAAATCGTTATATGGTTTCGTGGGGAGAGGAAAATAAAATTTTTGAAACAACAAATGGTCTTGTTGCAAACTATAATCTCTCTGATTTAGAGGCTGGAAGTTATGAACTTTCTATTAAGGCACTTCCTACGATTGATAATGAAAATGAAGGTGGGGTTAAAGTATTTAATGGTTTAAAAGAAACTAATTTAGTGCTTGACTCTGATAAATATATTTTTGATTTTGTAGTTTTACCACAATTACAAGAAATCACTCATATACTCGAAGAAAACATTTCAACTTTTAGTTTTGAAGAGGTTGAAAACGCAAACTTCTATGAAATTTTTGTTAATAATCAAAAGGTTAAGGCTGAGTACTTTAACGAAAATGGAATTGTTAAACTAGTTTTACAAGATTTTAAAAATTATCTTCCAGAAAATTCAAAATATAACATTAGAATTGAAGCAGGGGTTAAAGTTGAAGATGTTGAACACGCAATAAGGTCAGTAAATAGCAAAACTATTGAAATTTTAGACTTAGTAAGTATTCCATCTTCACAAGTTAATGGCTCCTTTCAGTGGAACAGCTTAGACGAGGAATGTTTATACTATTATGAAATTTACAAAACTAAAGATGATAGATATGATTTAAATGGATTAACAGCACTTTATAGCCAACAACTAAGTGATAACAAGATTACCGAAACATTGACTGAGGGATATTATACAATAAAAATTACATCTATCTCAATTGATACAAACTTATATTTAGATTCGGATTTTCATAACGAAAATAATGTCCGACTTGTTAATTTCATTGTTACAAAGGATATTATATCTCCAAATGTAACATTTAAAGTATCTGATGACAAATATGTTTTATCTATCGGAACTGTAGATAAAGGTGGCGAGTACAAAGTTTTTGTTGACGGGAAAACTGATGGAAGTTTAATATTAAGTGAATTTAAAAACGAGATTGAGTATATTTTAAAAGATAATTTTGAAGCAGAAGGACTGCACAAGGTAAGTATTATTGCTTCAAGTGGAAAATTTGACGGAAACATCTATTTAGATTCTCAAGCCACTACTCTTAATGTGACAAGACTTGAGAGAGCGGATTATAATGTGGAGGCTGTATATTCGGTTTTTGGAGAACTGAATGGATTTAATCTTAATGTTGCGGAGCAAGCAGGTGCAAGCAATATTGTTTTCAAATGTGACGGCAAGGTTATGGAAGGGGACGATTTCCAACTTGATATGACAGATGAAACTAAGTTTGGAAGTGAGTTTACTATAGAGATGCTGGTTATTGCTGGAGAGGGTAGCGGAGATAACTATTATATCAACAGCCATAATCAAGCAGTGGATTTTGAAAGAGTTTCTTCTCCTACAAAGATGAAGTATGAAAACGGTGTTATTTCTTGGGATTATGACGATGAGAGAGTGGAAAAATTTCTTGTGTCAATCATTCTTACAAATTCAAAAGCCAGCGACTATCCAGAATGTTTCTTTATCGACAAGGGGCTAACTGAGTTAGACATTCAAAGTAAAATTAATTCTTTAAGAGAGAAAGATGAAAATTTTGATACTGCTTATAGACAGTCTGAAAGTGTGAAAATTGAAATTGTAGCATTCACAAATGAAATAAAAGAGAATAAATATATTATTGCGTCTTCCAAAGGCTCAACACAAAGTGGACAAAATGCAATAGTTCGCAATCAACTAAAAAGCCCACAACTGACATTTGATTATACAAGCAAAATAATAAGTTGGGGAAAAGAAGCGAATGGAACAATCTATGATATTTATTTAGATGATGAACTATATGCTGAAGATCATAACGAAAATAATTTTTCAATTAATGAAATTTTAAATGAGTTTTCAAGAGCAAGATTAATTAAAGTTCAAGCAAAAAATCCCGCTTATCTTGAATCAGATATTTCTTCGGCTATTAGAATTAAACAACTTGCTTCGCCTAATATTATAAATATTGATAAAGTAGGAGAAGATTTCATTGCTTCTTTTGATATTCAAGCGGATACAGCAAATATAAGTGGAATTATGGTTAACGGTACTACAGATTCTTCGTTAATTAATTACTCTCTTGGAGGAAATACAGTTAACTTTAAATTGAAAGATTTTGACAGTGATTTAACTATTGTTGTAAAAGCAAAAAATGAGAGTTCAACAAATTATTATGTTGATTCTAATGAAGTTAAAATAAAAATGACAGACTTGCAGTCTTGTGAGTTTGGGGCAAGTACTGACAGCGAAAGGATTTCTTGGACTGAGTTGGGCTCCGATTTCAGTGGAAATAATATAAACCCTATTACTTATGAATTGAATATAAGTGATGGTGCTAGTAGTTACAAACTCAAAGTCAAGGGTGAAACTTCAATTTTACTTGATGAAATTGAAATGAAGATTAATGCGGGACTTGGTGGAAATGTTGAGATTAAGGTATTTGCTTACATAGATAGTCATTATACACTAAATACTCATAATGCGGTTTTAATTGGTTATTATGGTCAGTCTATTGAAGCAAAAACAAATACAAAGAAACTTGCAAAGATAGAAAGTTTTAAAGTGGAAGTCATTGAAAACGATGAAACTGCAGTTCCAGAGTCTGAAATTGAAAAAACAGCAAATAGTAGTTTAATAGTTAAGTTTGATGATTTATGGACTGATTTTGATAATATCTTCTTAAATATTGAGGTCGCAGGTGAAAAACTTGCGAAAATTCCAGCGGATGGAATAGATTTGATACTTTATAGACTTAGTAGAGAGGCAGGGGAATATACTTTATATATTTCAAATACAGTTTTAGGCCAATTAAATGCAGGTGATGTAAAAGTTTCAATCTATATTTCTCAAGACGGATTAATTACTTCTGATAAATCAGAATTTAATATTAAAAAATTTGATGTTGTTAAAAATACTGTAGTTTATGATGAAGGTGTCCTGCAAATTAACGATAAGCAAGAAGGTGCTTCATACAAGGTTGAAATTGTAATTGAAGATATTGTTGTTACAAAAGTTTTAACAGACGAAAAATCATTAGATCTCATTACGGAAGAACTTTTCTTAAATAGATTTGGTGATTATACAATAAGACTTATTGCAGTTGACGCAAATGGGAAAAATATTCCAAGTAGTACTATTGCAATTATAAATGGTTATAAACTCCAAGGAATTGAAAGTATAACTATTGATGATAATGGTGATATAAATGCAAATTTATATCCAGATGATTTTGAAGGAATTGAGTTTCTTTCAAGGCATAATAACGAAGAAAAATTGATGAAATTTACAAGAAAACCTGATTCTGATATTTTCTTTACTTCAATGATAGATGTTTTAAGGTTATATGATGAAAACTTTGATAGTGTAGGAGTTCAAAGTTTTGATTTCCTTGTAAGAAAGAAAGGCTCAATTAATTCAGATTATGTAAATGTTAATTTTGATTTTTCAAGAGAGGCAAAATTGCCAACGCTTACAAGAAACGGTGATTTAGATAAAGATTATATTCTATTTGATATTGATGAAAAAACAGTTTCTATTAGAGTATCTTTCACTGTAACTGATATGCAAGATGAAAATATGGTTACAAGAGAAGAAGTACAGCATTATATGCTAGAAGAGGTACTTGGTTATTGGAAAACCTATAAGGATGGTTCCAAGGGTGATTTTGTAAAAGAAAAGGGCGGAGAAGAGAGTGAAACAACTTTCTCTTATACAAGAAAAATAGGTTTAAGTGTTAATGAAATTTTACGCAATATATTTGGAAGTTATAGCATCGAGGTCTCCAGAATAGGATTTGACGGAGAGATATATTATCAATATAGACCTGAAGTATTTAATCTTTATAAGTTAAATCCAGTTGATGAGGATTCTACAAGAGCAAAAATTGAAGATAATATAGTTAGATTTTATTGGAATTGTGAAGATGAAACTGCTTTTGACCCCAATATTAGACCAACTTCTTATATGCTATATTTTAAAGATGCGACAGGTAAAATTGTTGAAAATGTTACTACTTATGTTTTAAGTTATGATATAAGGAATTCAACTAAACTTTTAACTAAAGTTCAATATAATGTTTATATCGTAGCACTGTATAACCTGCCAAATATTATTGCATCAGATGAGATTACAAATGATAGGTTAAGTTTCCTTATCTTCCCAGAGCCAGCAACGCTTGAAGTAAAAGACGGAAAGTTGATGTTTAATAAAGAAGATTTTGAAAAATCTGATTTTATTAATGATATAAAGACATATTTCCAAGACAGCCAAACTGAAAATTATTATAATGTAGTGGGTGAAAAAATTTATACCTCTCCATATTACTTCTCGCCTGCAACACTTCCAAACTTTAATGTTGTACTTAAATTTAATAGAGTTGTAAATGGACAATTAACAAATGAAGTTTATACTAAATCAATTCCAGCATATCATCTTTTCCCAGATGTAATGATTGATAATGTTGTTAGAAGTGGTTATGATACAATAAATGGTAGTGCTTCATATTTTGATTTACTTAGGGTTTATATGTCTACAATTACAAGCAACCCTTCAGCAGATAGTACAAGAAGAATGATAGAAGCATTAAATTCAGCAAGCAAAGGAATTGGTGATTTCTATCAAACTTTTGATGATGCTTGCAAGCATATCCCAGCTGGAGAGTATCAAGTTTGTGTAGCTCAATCTACAATAAATAGTTATGTTGAGTCAGCAAACTCTGCATACGTGGCTATTAGCATTGCTCCTGCCCCTGAAATTCTTTTAGACACTCAAACAATTACTGACGATGTTACACAAAAAACAAATTACATTGTTGATGTAAAAACTATTCTTTCTAAAATCCCTATGGGTGATGATAACTTTGAGGACGGCAGAGTATTAAGATATAAACTTCAATTTAGAGAAAATTCAAGTGGCAGTGCGAATGATAAAACTATAGATTTTGTTATCTATTATGACCAAATAGAAAATGCTTGGATTATAGATTATGGTGAATTTACTGACTTGAAATATAGTAATAGATTTACAAGTGGTAACGAAAGTAGAATTATTGAAACTGTTGATGGCTCGAAAGAATTTAAGATTAATATGAGCGAACTTAAAAATGCGGTAAATGCTAGAGCAGGAAAAGATGTCTTAAAAATAAATGTTCAGTATGAGGCGGATATATTTGCCTACTACCAAGATAATACCTATTTATTAAATGGTAAAAGTGCTAAATTTAATGTACGATATTTAGATTTACAAGCCGAAAACTTTATCTTCAGAGATGGTATATTATCTATTGAAGCGGGCGGAATAGGCTATGAACTTTTAATAAAATATAGACATACTCAAGATTATCAAGAAAAAACTAGTATTAAACCTTTTGAAAACAAATCTATGATTGAAATAGAACTTGATCAAGCTGGAACTTATGAATATATCAAACTTTCAATCAATGGTTCAGTTTCAAGAAAGGATTTAAACATTGAAAGTGCGGTTTATATTATAAACAATATTCATAAGCTTACCGCGCCAACAATTACAACTGCAAATGGCAGTCTAAGTATAGCTTATGCTGAAGATGACCTTAGGCCAACTGGTGAAATAAGTTTCTATATGGGTAATAACGAAAGTCTTAAAGAGGGTTACGAAGGAAAAGATAAAGGATATTATTTTAATAAGAAATATTCAGGTGAAGTTCCTTTATATGTAGTAGGTGCAATAAATAATGAGGATAATGAAGTTTCTTATCCTTCAGAACTTATTGCTAATGAATATTTTGCTTACCTTAATGGTAATAATGGTTCATTTGTATGTGAAGAAAGTCAAAATGGTCAGGCAGATTTTGTGCTTAGTTTTGATAGAGAAGGAGAAGTTCCAATTCTCTCTTCATCAACTGCTTCTATCAAAGCAAAAATGCTTGGTAATGTTAAGTCATTTAATATTGAAAAAGGTGACATAAAAATAAACAGTGACGAAGAAATATACGAACTTATTGATAGTACAGATAATGAAGGAAAGATATTATACGAAGTTATTGTAGATTACTATTACCTTGACAATGATGATAATTATCAATATGCAACATCAAGAGCTATTTATAGCGAAAGACTTGAACTTGCAGAGCAATATATTAGCGGACTTGCCATTGATACAACATATAATTATTATAAAATGTCTGTTGGATTAATTGGCGCAAGAAAACTTGAAAATTCCCAGTCATTAAACTTTGGTGAAGTTAGAACAGTTGAAGGGGAAAAATATCAAATTTATAATTATCTTACTTATAATGATGGTATGGCTAAAGAAGATCAAACTTATGTTTTGAGAGGACTTGTAAATAAGGGCTCGGATGAAATAATAAACCGTACAACAAATCCTAGATTATCCTCAGGTACAACTGGTGTAAAGAGTGGATCGGTAAACTTCATTGTAGATAGATCTGTTTATTATGCTGAAACGGAGGCTTCTGATATTGCTGAAGATACAGCACAAAGGATTAAAGTTTATGCCGATATTGAAATAGGAACAACTCAAAGAACCTCACTCATAACTGGTAAGTATTCATTTAGAACGGGTACAGGCTCAGAAGAGGTAAACAATGTTTATGTAAGTTTTATTCCTGACGAGGGTCAACTAAACGAAACATTAAAATCATTTGTATTAAAAGTTTATGCTTATGGAAAGGATGTCAACAATAAAAATGCAATTATTTCAGCACCTTTAGTTATAAGAGATGTTTATAAGCTCCCTCCACTTAAAGATAATTATTATGAAGTTATATTAACAGAAGGAAAGACAGGTATAGACCTTACTAAATATTTTGAAAATGTTGCAATTCAAGATAATAAGTTGTGCTATAAAATAGTGGCAACTGCGGTTATGCCAAACGGAGAAAATGTAATTGAAAAGTTTACAATAGACTCTTCTTCAAATATATTTATCATTCCTAGTGAGGCTACACGAGTTGACCTTCAAGTTCAAGACAATCAAAGTGAAAATGAACTAAATGCAAAGAAATTACTTTCAAGTGATACTAAGAGAATGGCTACTCAAACTACCACTATTGATGAACTTGAAATTAGTTGGAACAATATTTTAAAACGCTTTGAATGGGAATGGCCAGAAGATAACTCAAATGTTTATGACTATGTAGTTACAGTTACTATTAATGGTTTCCCTGAAGAGGTGGTTGTTACTGACAACTTCTACTGTCCAAGAGCAAGCAGTGGTGTAATCAGTGAAAATGGTTTTTCAATTAAGGCAAGAGTTGTTGATAATGAAAACGACAAACTTTCAATCTATAGCGCAGAAAAGAAATTCATTCACGAGGCAATTCTTTACAATTTATTCTCATCTGGTGAGGGAACACAAAATAATCCTTACAAGATAAATAGTGTTGAAGACTTTAAAAATATGGCACTCAGAAATACTGGTAACTATTACTTTGAACTTGGTGCAAATATTGAAATTAACATATCTGCATTAAAAGCCGACGATGGTCTAACAAGTATTTTTGAAGAATTTAATGCAAAACTTAATGGAAGAAATAGGAGTTTAACTATAATTTCAGATTTTGCTTATGAAATGGAGGAGTTTACTTTTGATGTATTCAGTCAGGTAAAACTTTCATCACAATACTATAGTTCAATATTTAAAACTATATCGTCAACTGGCAGTGTTTCAAATATTAGTTTAAGTTATCAAATTAAGGATTTGGATTTAAACAATAAAAGTGTAATGTTTGCTCCAATTTGTCTATTCAATTATGGTTCAATAGAAAACATCGTTATGTCAGAGTTCGCTCTTTCTATGAGGGGACAGTCAGGTACTTCAACAGAGCGTTCAATTGTTGGCGTTTCAGTTGGTGGAATTGTAAGTGTAAACTATGGAAATATTACCGATTGCACCAATGGTGCTACCTTTAATTTTGAAGCACCTCAGATGATTGAACTTACCTTTGCTTATGGTGGAATTGCATTATATAATGCAAATCGCAACGGCTCTAGCGGAACAATTATCTCATCTTTCAATAGAAGAGATAAATCAGTTGAACTTTCTGTTACTAATAGTAAACTATATATGGCGGGAATTACCCTTACCAATATAGGCACTATATCACTTTGTGGAAATGATTCTAACTTTACAGTTAGTGATAGTTCAAATGGAATAAGTGCAAATGCTTATTTTGCAGGAATAACAATCGCTAATAAAAATGGTACTCTTGAATATCTTTACAATAATGGAAGAATGGAAACAAGTTCTAGTATGATAAGGTTATTCTCAAGTGGAATAGTTTATCAGATAGAGGGTGGAAGTATACAATCTCTTATTGAAACAAAATCAAGACAGCCTATTGTTAAGAATATTTCTACAACTCCTACAGATCTTGGTGGACATTATGCGGGCAATAATTCTGGAACACATACAGATATACGACCAAGCGAACTTAGTGAGATTGAAATCGACTGCATAGATAATAAAATGATAAGAATTAGAAATGTTGATGGCGACTTTGTTGCAACAATCGTGCAAAAAAGGTCATAACTATAAACTTAAAATTTATCATTAAAAAAAATAAAGAGAATATCTTATTATATGAAAAAATTACTTTTGGCTATAATATTGATATTCTCTTTATCTTTTTTTTGCGGTTGTCAAAAATCAAGTGAGGCAAGTATTGGAGATGATTATATCTTACTTTCTCTTTCGCAAAATGCAAACTTAACAATTACTCAATCCGTCCAATTTAGTTTAAATAGCAAATATATTAATGAAAATGCTAAATCATTAAAAGAGGAAGTTGAGTTTAAAAGAAATTTAACAAAGAATTTAACAGAACTAAGAAATGAATTTTTAATATCTTTCGCTCTTGTTTATGTTGCTAGTCCTAATGAAGAATTTAAGATAAATAAGGGAGTTGTACTTACTGATGTAAGTATAAATGAAGAAAGTGATACAATCGGATTTGAAATTTATTTTACAAGTCCTCAGGCGTGGGATTATTATCATCCATCAAAAAAGGAAACACAAGAACCGCAAAATAAGAAAAATATTTTTTATAGCAAGAGTGAAAGTAGAGGCTTGTTCCCATTTTCAAGTACGATAAAGTCGGCTGATGGAGAAAAACTTTCTGGAGAAATATATAAGAATAGATATTTGGTGGCGGCAAAAGGGCTATCTTTTGAAGATAAATTAAAAGAAGATTATAATGTACAATTTATTTATAGTTATTCTACGCCAAGTCAAAGAATGAGAAGTGATGCAAATATTATATTTTCTCAAAACCGCATATCTCATCATATTTGGGTTGTAGATGAACAAAATTTATCTAATGAAAATAGTATCACAGTTTCAAGTTGTGTTATTTATTATGGATGGTGGCTATTCTTTGCAATTTTAGTACCTTTAGTTATTTGCGGAACTAGCATATTAATAATTACTTTAAGTAGAAAAAGAAAAATTAAGTTAGGAGAAAAGAAATAATTTTATTTCTCTAACCATAGCGCTTTTTTAAAAATATAAATTATAAATAAAAAGGTTGGCAAAATGCCAACCTTTTTATTTGGTAGCAGCAACTGGGATCGAACCAGTGACCTCACGAGTATGAATCGTGCGCTCTAGCCAGCTGAGCTATGCTGCCATATTTACTCATAAAGTATACAAGGGGAAAAAGAAAATGTCAAGTAATTTTTAAAAAAATATTCTACTATTGACAAATAATGGGGGATTTGATATAATAAAAAAAAGGAGATTATAAAAATGAGCAAAGAAAAAAATATTCATTTCACTTTATTGAATTCTCGTCCAAGTAAGGCAGAGGCTTTACTTAAGACTGTTGCAGCCCCAGTTTATTCAGCAATTGATTTTGTAGAAAAGGCTAAGATTTTTAGAAGTCTTAAAAAGATTGAAAAAGTTGCAAAAGAAAACAATCTTACTGTAGAAGAATTTGAATCTGTTTTATAATTTCTAATTATAAAGATTATTAAGAGATTAAATTAAGTAAGATTTTAGATATGATTTTTAAGAAAGACATATTAAAATTTAATTTATTTGTGAAGAAAGGTTTTTGAATAAACTAGAAATAAAAAAGGTCAAATTATTTTTGACTTTTTTTTTCTTTTTGTTTATACTGAATATACTTAAATTAAAGTGAGGTGTTATTTATGATTTATGAAGAAATTAAAAAAGCAAATATTCAGGCAATGAAAGATAAGGATACTGTTGCAAGAAGTTTTTATTCAGTTTTATTAAATAAAGTTAAACTTGAAGAAATTAGAAAGAGAGAAAAAGGTGAAGAAATTGTTGATGCTGATGTGGTATCAATTCTCCAAAAGACTATTAAAGAACTTGTTGATGAAAAAGAAGGATATTCAAAAGTTGGTAATTTAGAAGAAGTTGAAAATATTAATACTCAAATCGCCATTGCAGAAAAATATCTTCCAAAAATGATGAGTGAGGAAGAAATTAAAGAGGTTATTCTCTCACTTGCTGACAGAAGTGTGCCAAACGTTATGAAGCATTTTAAAAGCAACTTTGCTGGCAAATGTGATATGAGAAAGGTTCAAGAGGTTTTAAAAGGATTGTAAATGAAAATATTTGCAATAAGTGACTTGCACTTATCAGTAAACAATAGTAAACCTATGGATATATTTGGCCCAGTATGGGATGGATATCTTGACAAAATTTTTTCACAGTGGAAAAATTTAGTTAGTTCAGATGACCTAGTACTTATGGCGGGGGACCTTTCTTGGGCGATGAAACTTGAGGAGGTTGTTCCAGATATAGACCTATTAAAGAATTTGCCGGGTAAAAAGATTATAATTAGAGGAAACCACGACTATTGGTGGAAATCAATCTCCTCCCTTAGAGCATTACTTCCAACTGATTTTTATGCAATTCAAAATGATGCACTAAAATTTGATAATGTTATCGTTTGTGGAACAAGAGGTTGGAAAGGAGTAGAAAAATACCCAACCCTTCTAGATGAGGATAAAAAGATATTTGATAGAGAAGTTTTAAGACTTGGTATGACACTTGAAAACGCCTCTAAATTGCGTCAAGAGGGCGATAAACTGGTTTGTATGATTCATTATCCACCGGTGGACATTTTTCGCAATGACAGCCCTTTTAGCGAACTTATAAAGAAGTATAAGGTTGATGCTGTGATTTATGGACATTTGCACGGTCAAAAGGGGCTTACAACCTATTTTGAAAAGGACGGCATTCCATATTATTTAACATCTTGTGACATAGTTGAAAATAATTTAACAGAGATTAAATTTTTAAATTAAAAAACTTGTGCTTTATGGATAAATCAAACAAAAAAGGCAAAAATCTTTTATATCAATTTGTTTGACAAAACTAACAAAGTATAGTAAAATTTTTTGGTAAATATTATTAGAAGGTGAAATTAAATGAAAAAACGTTTTTTAAGAATCTTTGCTCTTATCTTTTGCGTGGCTTTGTTTATGACAGGCTGTGCAACAGTTTCAAATGTAAAAATCAATGGCAAAGATGCTTATTTTGAAAATTTGCAATATAGTCAAGGACAGGCACTTGTAGTTGGGGATTACGTCTATTTTGGTAATGGATATACTTCTTCAAGTGATTCAGGATTTGATTACAACTCGGCAACAAGCACGGGGTACCTTTCAAGATTGAATTTGACTAGTAATTTAACTTTTGGAAGCGATGTAAAAGAGGAAGATAAAATTTATACTACTCCAAATCAAACTGAAAAGGTAAGTGATAAAAAACTTATTGGATATCAAAACCAAGATATGTATGCTTTAGGCGATTATATCTATTTTTCTTCAGCAAATACTCACAAGACAACATCTATGGAAAATGATTATACAATGGTATCGCTTTTTAGAGTTAAGTTTAATGGAAATGGTTTAAAAGAACTTGTTAAAAATACAGCCTTTAAACAAGGCAGTGGCAGTACAATAACTGTTCAAAAGGGAAGTGACAATAATTATTACTATATTATTGTAGAACCAGCTGATGATAACACATTTACAATCAAAACTCTTCAAATTGGCAATAAGATTGGAAAGATAAATACAATTGCTGAAAAAGTCACATCTTATGCCATAGCTGATGAAAAGTCAACGCAAAGAAATATCATTTATTCAGTAAATTCAAACCAAGCTCAAACAACATCAGCGGTTAAAGCTGTTGACTTTGCAACTGGAACAGTTACTGATCTTGACAATGGTGTAACAGGCTCAACGGTTTCATTCCTTGGCAGAGCGGGAGATATTGTATTCTATTCATATACTTATAAAGCTGTACAAGAGGTTTATTACAAGAATATTTTAAATGGAATCGGTTACTTTAATCCAACATATTCTTCTGTTTTCTATAATGCAAAAACTATTTCTGAAATTAAGAGTGCAGGCGATGGATATATATTTAAGACAGAGGGGGGAGCACTATTATATAAAGAATTAAATTCTTCTTCAAGTCTTCTTATGACAAGTGAAGATTATACAGATATTCTCTTTGTTGAAAATGATTACGTTTACACTTCAAACACTTCTTCAATTAAAAGAATAAATACAGTTGATAAAGAAATAGAAACTATCCTTACTCTCGAAGGACAAACAATTATTTCAGGACAATGTGGTTATGATGGTCAATATATTTATTACTACTCTCAAAAACCAGCATCAGAAGATGAAGATGCGGTAACCGATACAAACAACTATATGTTCAGAACAGACAAATTTGGCAATTACCAAATGGTCGGAAAAAGCCGTTAAAAAGGCCTTAAAATCGTTTTTTACAAATATCGACAAATAAAGACATAACTCGCCCAAAATAAAGGCGAGTTATGCTTTTTTTTGTAAAATTTATGTGCTATTCTTTAATATATCAGGGTTGCAGAAGAAAAAAGCAACACTATAAGGAGATATAAATGGATAATGTAAATAAGACAATTAAAATTTATTTTGCCGACACAGAGGGTGAAGAACTTGATAAACTAGCTTCTTATTTTGAGGCTAAGGGTGATAAGTATGAAATAGTTGGCAAAGGCAGTGATGGAATGGTCGTTGCTGGAGAAGTGCTGTCTACTAAACCAGATTTTTTAGTAACAGAAGTTTTGCTTGCAGGAGCAGACGGTTTTAAAGTTCTTGAAATGCTTAAAAAGGAAATGGGAGCAAGAATGCCTAAGATTATTTTTGTATCAAATCTTTCGCACGCAGGTTTTATTTCAAAAGCTTTGAAAGAAGGTGTAAGCTATTTTATGGTTAAACCTATTTCACCTGAAAATCTTGAGGAACGCATTCTTGACCTATCAAATCCTATTCTTAATGCTGATGGAGATAAAGCACTTGATGAAAAAATTGCCAACATATTTATTAGTATTGGTATTCCAGCCCACATTAAAGGTTATCAGTTTTTAAGAGAAGCGGTTAAACTTGCTGTTGTTGATCCAGATATAATTGCATCAATTACGAAAAGGTTGTATCCTACTATCGCAGAAAAATTCTCAACCAGTTCATCAAAAGTAGAGCGTGGAATGCGTCACGCAATAGAAGTTGCTTGGAATAGGGGAAAGATAGAAAATATTAACAGTTTATTTGGACTTCAAATCTATGGCGCCAATGATAAACCTACAAATGGAGAACTCATTGCGCTTATCGCTGATAAGATGATTATGGAAGGCTAAAAGAAATAAAAATAAAAAAGATGCTAGTGCTAGCATCTTTTTTGGTTAAACTAAATCTTCAGGCTTTGGTTCGATTTTTTTGCCATCAATATAAACTCTTTTTTCATTAATCTTTATCTTTTTAAGGACTTCTTCTTCAAGTGATATTCCAAGAATTTCACAAAGTCCTAGTATATAAATGGTTACATCAGCAAGTTCAAGTCCAATTTCATCTTTGCCCATTTTTTTGGACCAAGCCTCATAAGCTTCTCCAACCTCACCATAAATATAACAAA
Source organism: uncultured Eubacteriales bacterium (assembly GCA_949096025.1). Lineage (GTDB taxonomy): Bacteria > Bacillota > Clostridia > Christensenellales > UBA1242 > Caccovivens. The sequence continues at coordinate 8,143 of CARXKP010000014.1, read as the reverse complement.
ACTCTTGTGGAATATTCGTTATATTAAATCCTTTTTTTACTTTATTTTGGTAAATTGTCTTTTGTAATTCATTTAAGTCAACCATTTTTTCTCCTTTTGTAAGTTTTATTTTTGAGTCAAGTGATTAAAAACAAATCTAAGTCCAACTTGACCCTTTTTAAGAAAGTCCTCATTTTCTTTACTGTCATTATTCTCTTCTATTTTTTCTCTAGTCGTTTCTAAAACAGTGATTGCCTGGTGGGTAGCAAGAAAGATATTTAAACATTCTTTCTCATATTCACTTAATGGTGATATGTGCTGATATGCATTTAAAAAGATTTTCATTCTTCCAAGTGCTTCCTTTTCGTTAAAATCAAGACACAAATCACATATTGAAACTGCGATGTCAACAATCCTTGGTAGGTAGTTGGAAACTGAAAAATCAATAAAATAGAGTTTACCTGACTTTGCCTCTTTAATAATATTAGTTACAATAATGTCACCGTGTACAAAACCATATTTAAGCTTTGTTAAATCAATTTGATTAAATTTTTCATAGACTTTGTCAATTAGTATTTTGTCATCCTTAGAAACGAGAGAAATATTTTTATTATATTCTTCTTTAAAGTTTATTATAGCCCATTTGTCATAAATTAAAGGTGGGCGATAGTCAATGTTGTTAAGTTTGGCAAGTTCTTTGGCTATTGTAATTAATTCTTTATCGTTTGGCTTGCTATCAAGAGTATAAAAATCATTTCCTTCAATATAATCCATTACAATTAATCTATATTTAACTCCAGATATTTCAATAAAAGATAGATAATTTCCGCCACCTATGTTTTTATATAACTTAGGACAAGAAATGCCATTTTCAAAGGCAGATACTGCTCGATTAGTTAAATTAATTGTATCTTTATCAGTGCGAATGGTTGAAAAGACTTTAACAATATATTTTCCTTTAGTTGTAGATAAAATGTAGTTAAAATCTTCATAACCTATTTCTATTATTTTATTTTCTTTAAATTTACCTAGCCCATATATTTCACTTACCACTTCTGATAGAGAAGATAATGGGATATTAAGATTTATTCTGCTTTCAAAACTATTCATATTTCCCTCTAAAAATATTTTAGCATAATCTTATTTAAAATAAAAATAAATTTGATAATAAAAAAATGATAATTGCTTATCATTTTTTTTCTGTTTTATGGTGCAATGCTCGCATACTATTTAAAATTGCAAGCAGGGTAACTCCAACATCAGCAAATACTGCCCAAACCATTCCAGTTATACCAAATGAGCCAAGTGCTAGGAAAGCAACTTTTACAATGGCTGAAAGAGAGATATTTTCAATAACAATCTTTCTTGTATGTTTTGATATTTTAATTGCAGTAACAATCTTTTGAGGATTATCATCTACAAGTACAATATCAGAAGCCTCTATACTTGCTCCGCTACCATTTATCCCCATACTAAATCCTACATTCGCTCTTGTTAGTGAAGGGGCATCATTTATTCCATCTCCAACATAACCGATATTGCCATTTTCAGAGGAGTACTTTTCAATAAGATTGTATTTATCTTCTGGTAAAAGTTGATAGTGACTTTCGTCTATTCCGAGTTTGCTGGCAACTTGTTCTACACTTTGCTCGTTATCACCAGAAAGAAGTAATGTCTTTATTCCAAGTTCTTTTAACTGTTTGCAGGTATCTATTGAAGAAGATTTAATTGTGTCACTTAGGTCAAGTTCTCCAATTTTCTTTTCATCTTCAAACACCTCGACAAGAGTGCTTTTTCCGTCAAAGTTTCTTCTGCCTATGAAATATTTATGATTATTGTAATTAAACTCAATTCCCTTTCCACTTATTTCATTGACATTTGTTACTTTTTCCTCTTCAAAAATTTTTTCAAGTTTATCGGCCTCTTTGACAATGGATTTTGCGAGTGGATGATTTGAAAATCTTTCGCCAAGTCCAGCAATATATAATATATCGTCACTACTAAAATTATCATCTAAGGATTTTATATTGTTAATGCTAAACTGTCCAGTAGTTAAAGTTCCAGTCTTGTCAAATGCCATAATTTTAAGTTTTGAACAGGCATCAAGATAATTAGAGCCTTTTATTAGAATACCTTTTTTTGAGGCATTCCCAAGTCCTGAAAAATAGGATAGGGGAACAGATATGGCAAAAGCGCAAGGGCAGGAGATTACAAGGAAAATAAGTCCTCGGTATAATCCTGTTTCAAAATTTTTTGTAACCGCCCAAACAATAGTACTCACTATTAGCGAGAGGGTGATTATTCCAAGCGTGTAATATTTAGTTAGTTTTGAAATAAAAGTCTCTGTTTTTGATTTGTTCTCGCTGGCGTGTTCTACAAGTTGCATAATTTTGCTTATGGTGCTATTTGAATAAGCCTTTGTTGTTTTTATCTTAACTACACCATTAAGTGCAATAGCACCAGATAAGATTTCATCTTTTTCACCTAAATGTACAGGCAGACTTTCACCGGTTAAACTTTGATTGTTGAAGTCACTTTCACCTTCAATTATAATTCCGTCAATAGCGACTTTTTCGCCAGCTTTAACTATTATTATACTTCCTACTTCGACATCTTCAGGTGCTACTTTCATTTCCTCGCCATTTTCATTAATAATTACCGCATATTCAGGTTGAATTTGAGCAAGTTCTGAAATTGACTTTCGTGATTTGTTTACCGCAAGCCCCTCGAAAATCTTTCCTATTGAATAAAGTGCAATTACCATTAAGCCTTCCATATGCTCACTAACAATAGATGCTCCAATTACCGATATTGTAACAAGCAAATTTTCATTTACTACGCCTTTAAATAAGAGCATTAACGCTTTATAATAGGTTTTATAACCAAGAACTAATGCACTTATCGAATACAAAAGCCAATAAGTCCAGGTAGGCATTTTAACTAAAAATATAATAATGCCAATAGTTATACCAAGCAATATCATAGCGAGGTCGATTAACATACTTTTACTAAATATTCTATTATTATTTTTTGAGTTGTTTATTATCTTTGCATCAGGTTCAAGAGTTTTGGTTAGTTTTATGATATCTGAAAGAGCATTATCTATATTATCGCTTTCAAAAGAAAGCGTACTTTTCAAAAAATCTAGTTTTGCATTTTTGACAGAATTTAAATTATTTATTTGACCTTCTAAAGCTCTAGCACAATTAGGGCAATCAAGACCTTCAATTCTTACTTTCTTTTTCATTTAGTTCCTCCAAAACGTGCTCTTTGCTTACTTCAAAAACCTCTTCTACGTGTCTGTCCGCAAGAGAGTAAAAGACCTCTTTTCCAGCCTTTCTACCTTTAATTAGGTTCATTTCTCTTAAATTTTGAAGTTGATGTGATATTGCTGACTTTGTCATATTGAGAAGTGATGAAATATCACAAACACATAATTCGTTATGAGCAAGTGCTGCAATTATTTTAATGCGTGTGCTATCTGAAAGAGCTTTATAAAAGTCTGCCATTTCAAGAAGCAAATTGTCATTTGGCATTTTTGCCTTAACTTCTTCTAATGTTTCTTTATGAATTATGTTACAGTCGCAACCTTTTTTGCAATTAGATTTTGTTTGATTCGTTTTTTCCATATTTCCTCCATTAGTATATTACAATAGTTGAATGATTATTCAACCATAAACATTATAGTTGAACAATCATTCAACTGTCAACAGTTTTTCAAAAAAAATTAAAAATATTTCTAAAAAACAAAAAATCCCTCCAATTTTTGGAGGGGATATTAATTTTATTTAATTCCTTCAACTCTATAAATATATATTGTGGATTTGTTAGAACCATTTTCGACTGTCCAAGCGCTAGATGATTTTGTATAGGTAAAGATTGAATAACCAAGAGCGGCAAATCTATCAAGAGCGGTTCTAACCTGTCCTTTCATAAAGTGAATAGCCAGATAAGTGTTGCTAATGGCGCATAATGTAAACTCTTGTTGTTTACGATTTACAAGGTCTATTTTTTGTTGACATTCAAAGTTTGCAAGATTTGCAAATACTCTTATGTATTTATAAGGAGTTAGATCAACGGAAAAATATTTGTTTCCAATAAGTCCGGCAGTAAATCCTCTATTGATATTTGCGTCTGTACTTCTCATATCATAGATTACATCAATTTGTTCACTACTGCCACTTGATTTTAATGCCTCAATTTCACTTGTTAAATTATTTACACTTGTTTGAAGGGCGGTAATTTTATTGGTATTGGCGGTTATATTATTCTTATTAGTAGTGATATTAGTCTTGTTGGTCGCGATGTTAGTTTTATTAGTAGCAATATTGTTTTTGTTAGTTGTAATATTTGTAGTATTTGTTGCAACAGAAGTTTCAAGTTTTGTAAGCCTTGTGTTGTGTTTTCCAAGTTCGCTAGTATGAAAATTGCTGTCAGCAACAAGACCAGCATAAGAATCAGTAATTGTTTCGTTTGCAGTATTGATTTCATCAAGCCTAGTGTTAATATTATTTACGCTTGTTTGAAGGGTAGTAATTTTATTGGTATTAGCGGTTATATTATTCTTATTAGTAGTGATATTCGTCTTGTTGGTTGCGATGTTATTTTTATTAGTGGCAATATTGTTTTTATTGGTTGTTATATTTGTAGTATTTGTTGCAACAGTAGTTTCAAGTTTTGTAATTCTTGTATTGTGTTTTCCAAGTTCGGTAGTGTGAAAATTACTATCAGCAATAATAGTGGCGAATGAATCGGTGATTGATTCGTTTGCAGTATTGATTTCGTCAAGCCTAGTATTTATGTTATTTACGCTTGCTTGAAGAGAAGAAATATTTTTTGTATTATTTGTGTTGGAAGTTTCTAGATTTGTAATTCTTGTGCCATAACCTGTGATGCTTGAAGTGTGAGATTTGACAGTATTGTTTAGAGCGCTTATGCTACTAGCGTTATCGTTTGCTTTTGTGCTTACAGAACTAAGAGTTGTTTTAGTAGAAGCGAGGTCAGTCTTTAGAGTAGAAATATCAGAGTTTTGTGTTTTGTCAGAAGCCTCAAGTTTTTCTAACCTGGTTTTATGATTATTTAGTTCTGAGGTGTGAAAATTCATATCACCAGTGATTCCTACAAAAGAGTCAGTTATTCCTTCATTGACAACATTTATTTCATCAATTCTATCGTTAACAGTATCAAGAGCGGTTTGCAAAGCAGACATTTTTGAGCTCTGAAGAGAGTCCGAATCTTCAAGATTGTCAATTCTAGTTTTGAGATTATGAAGTTCGGAAGAATGAAAATTTATATTTCCATTTATTTCTACAAATGAATCGGTAATCCCTTCAGCCATTGTGTTTATTTCATCAAGTCTATTTTCAATTTTATTTAAATCAATTTGAAGCGTTGAAATATTTTGTTCTATATGTTCTACACTTGTAAATAAATTGTCAATATAAGTTGAATCCCCATTGAGATTAAGTTCAGACGATATTTCTTCAAGTTTAGAAGAAATATTTGTAAGTTCCTGTGTAATCTCATCAAATTTACTCCCACTTCCTCCTGATAAGGTGTCTATTTTTTCATTAATTTTTGGTAATGTCACTGTTTGTATAAGCCAAATCTGTTTTTTTAATCTTTCTATTTCGTGTGTATTGTTTATCATTAAAAAACTCCTTTATCTATATTTTACAAGGATAAAGGAGAACTTTTCAACTTTGAGTGACAAAAATATTTGTTATTTAATATGTTTTTACTTTATGTTTTAATTTTGAGTTTGAGGCTCTTTCTTTTTAGATTTTTTCTTTTTCTTGATAAAAACAAGTGAAAGAATTACTGTAACAGATGCGGCTATGATAGATATTCCAGCAATAAGAAGCCCGCTCACTCCGTCTGGCTTAATATCAGCAGTTTTTATAAAGCCGTTATAGAGTTCTCCTGATTCAAGAACTATTTGTACCGAAGTATATTCTTTCTTATCATCAAATCCATTGTAAAGATATACCCTGGTATTCTTTTTAGCAAGTGGAAGCTCGCTATCACTTAATTGTAAGTCATATATTTTCGTATCATTTCTAATTGTCGCGTTTGTAACAGGATAAATATATTGGGAGGTGTTTTGAGTAGGCTTTAAATAATATTTATAAACATATCCTTCTTGTTTTTGAAATTTGATAAGAGCAAAATCGCCTTCAACTGATATAACTTTTACCTGTTGATTATGCTTAACTGAAATTATATTTTCTTCTACTGTAATTTTAGGGGAGATAAATGAAGGCTCTAAATATAAATCACATTTAGAAGAAATTACTGTAGTGTAACAGCCTTCTTCGAGAGGGTAATCACTAGCACTGCAAAAAAGATTGCCAGAAAAAAGAGGCAACAATGTAATACATAGAGTTAGCAAGATAAGTGATATTTTCTTCATATTTCTATTATTAATTTTTTATAATAATTTGTCAAGAATTTTGTTTGATTTTAGTTATGTAAAAAAAGGTTGATTAATTTTCAACCTCTTCTTGTTTTTCATTTTCATTATTTACAATTTGTTTTTCGCTCGATGTATCAATATATGTTAAAAGTTCAGTTTTTTCCTTCTTTTTAAATGTTAATTGTTTGATAGCCTTTAAATTTTCTGTAAACTTATCAATGCTTGTCTTATTTTTTGGAAGAAGGGTGTCGCCAATTCTTGCAAGTACTGCACCGACAACAATTAAAAGTAAAAATGGGATAGCCACATACCAGGCAATAAATGCCTCGTCAGTTTTAAACTTTAGAAAAAGGACTAAAAAGGTTATAAAAGATGCTAAAAAGCCAGCAATTCCAATGCCAAGAGTAAGACCTCCAGCAAGTTGGAAACTAAATTTGACTTTTTTAGCGTTTTCTGCATTTCCACTGCTTATTAATCTATCATTAATTTTTTTAATATAATTTTCCATTTTTCCCTCATAAGTAAATTTGTTATGTATTAATAATTTGTATTTTACTTTAATAATATAAAATTGTCAATAATATATAAAAAGTTAGTTAATTTTGTCTATAAACTGTATTTATAAATAATATCAACTTTGCTTTTATATACAAATTGAAGTTCTTTTTTGTCTAGATTGTAAACTACTGAATATAATGCGCCACCTTGGTCATTATCTTCTTTTGTTCCCCAAGAAAGTTTAACTTCTTGTAATAGGTTGATGGAATCCTGAACCGATAAAATACCATCAGTTTCATCTAACTTATCCTTTATAGTATTGTATCTAATAAATGTATTAGTAAAAGTGCTTTCGCTAGGCTCAAGAGTGTTTAATGCGTGATTTGTCATAATTTGATAATTGCCCTCACCCTTAATTACTTGTATTTCATTGTTAAAATATTCTACAATAGCACTTTTCCCAGATTTGTCGACGATTTGAAAATGATAAGGTCCTCCAGTGCTATCGTGTAAATCATAATTTTTTATTAGTTCGATAGCTTCATCTACATTTTGTGCTTTATCAAGTACAAGTCTTATTAGGGTGGTGGTTGTAATATTAATCTTTCCTGTATTTTGTTCTATGGCATTTCCATTAACCATATTTACGCAAATAGCAACACCTTTTTCATTTACTCCATCAAATGGAATATAAGGAGTAGCAAGCAAAAGCATTTTATCCATTAAACTATTAGGTTTGTGACTTTCACTAAAACTTAGTGCAGATAAGTTTACCATTGAAATACTAGAGTAACTATTTTTAGGGTAGGTTTTAACTATCATAATAGGGGCAAAATCAATGTCTAAGTTTCTAGCAAATGTATGCTCGCCATCACTAGTTGATGCGGTAAAAGAAGAACATCCATAATCTGGCAAATCAAAATTAACGGGGAGTCCGTGAAGAAGTTTTTTAATAATAAAGTCCGATAATTCTTCATCAGAACTAGCACCAGTTTCTAGAAATTCATCAAAAAAGTAGTCGTTTTTATAGGTCATCGAATATATACCTTCATCTACTTTTTTAATGGTGCAAAGTGCATTTATTTCATTGAAATAAACACCATAAAAAGTGCTAATTGCAATTATAATTAATCCAAGAAAACTTAATAAGGAAATAATTATTGCCTTTTTCCATTTTGGCATTTTCTTTTGTTCTATCTGTTCAGTCATAATTTTTCTCCGAACCCATTATAGCACAAAAATTTTATTTTT
>CARXKP010000013.1:17048-27328 GCA_949096025.1 uncultured Eubacteriales bacterium | reverse complement strand
TCACTTAAATAGTATTTAAATGATGTTTCATAATCTTTTGAAGATAATGCTTTGTCTATGAAATTATCATAGATTTCTTTTTTATCATTTGAAACATAATAACTTTTTAGAACACCTGTTGTTGGTCTATATCTATCAAGTAATCCATCTTGTTTTGTAATTGGCTTTAATACTAATCTTTCCTCAGTTTTTCCACCAACTAATACTGATTCATATCCTAGTTCAACATTTTTAGTATAACCATCAAATTTTATTTCATCATCAGAATTATTTTCAGTAGAAGTTTGATTTACAATTTCATCATAATAAGTTTTTAAGTTTGATTCAAGAGAAGCCACTGTTGCATCATAAATATAACTTATTTCTTTTGGCTCTAATCCATCACCTGTTGAGAAATTTAAATTGTAAAGTTCTTCAGCAGTAAGAAGAGTTATTTTTCTATTTTCAAGTTGAACTAAAGTCATATTCACGGCTTCTTCTTTTGAATAATTATAGTTTTGCACATAAATACTACCATAACTCTCATAGCCAGACAAAAGTTCACGGTTAGTAATTTCCGCCACCTTTTCTCCGCTATTGTTATAGATTTCAGCAACAATATCATTATATAATTTACTATTATTTGTTTCTACTAATGTGCATCCTGTAAATAAGGACATACACAATAAAATACAACACATTAGTACAACTTTAATTTTTGTTTTCATCACTTCTCCACATAGAATATGAACATATTTTAGCATATTAAAACATAAAATTTCAACTAAATTAAGGTGGTTTTTAAAATAAAATAAAATTATTAGCTTTCTTGTGACGAACTTTCAAAAAATTCTAGCATTTTTTTAAGTTTATCAAGCACACTGCCTACAAATTCAAATTTAATTTTTACATTTTGGTCAAAAGATAACCTTCCCTTATATTCGTCTAATCTCAATGCCATACCCTCATCAATTATTTTTTCATCTTTTTCTAAATAAATGATGCAATCATTTTTATTTATAACAATTCTTTTAACATTAAATTGTCCAGCAAGATTTCTAAGATAGGCAAACATACATAGATTTTTTGTTTCTTGCGGCATTTCACCAAAACCATCTTCCATACTAATAATAAGTTCATCGAGTTCTTTTCTTGTTTGAATTTCACCTATTCTAGAATAATAAATAACCCTTTGATCACTATCTTCAATATAATCTTCCCCAATATATGCCGATAAAGTTATCTCTAACTTAACATCACTCTTTTTATTAATTGCCTCTCCACGAATCTCTTTGACTTCTTCATTGAGAAGTTTAACATACATATCATAACCTACTTTTTCAATATGTCCGTGTTGCTCTTTTCCAAATATGTTACCAGCACCTCTTAATTCAAGATCACGCATTGCAATTTTAAAACCACTTCCAAGTTGACTAAATTCTTTCATTGTTTCAAGACGCTTATATGCTTCTTCGTTTATCAACTTATTTTTAGTATAAGTAAGATAAGCATAACTTAATCTATCACTTCTTCCTATTCTTCCTCTTAGTTGATAAAGTTGACTAAGTCCTAATCTATCAGCCTCTACTACTATCATAGAATTTGCAAGTGGCAAATTAATTCCATTCTCAATAAGAGTAGTTGCAACTAAAACATTATACTCGTTATTATATAATCGACCTATAATATTCTCAAGAACTCTCTCATTCATTTGTCCGTGTGCAACACCTATCTTTGCTTCTGGAATTAAATTTCGTAGATAAGAAGCAAACTCTTCAATACTTTCAACTCTATTGTAAACTATAAATGTTTGACCACCTCTTGCAAGTTCTCTTAAAATTACATCTTTGTATAGTTGATCGCTTTCTTCCGCGATATAGGTCTGAATTGGCAATCTATCTCTAGGAGGCGTTTCTATAACCGATATGTCCCTAATACCAGACAATGACATATTAAGTGTTCTTGGTATAGGGGTTGCTGATAGTGTAAGAACATCAATATTTCTATATTTATCTTTGATTTTTTCCTTATGCTCAACACCAAATCTTTGTTCTTCATCTAGAATTAAAAGTCCTAAATCTTTATAAATTATATCATCACTAAGAAGTCTATGCGTTCCAATAAGAAGATCGACCTCACCATTTTTAAGCCTATTTAATATATCTTTAACCTGCAATGGCGTTCTAAAACGATTTATTACGTGAACTCGTACTCCAAAAGGCTCTAATCTTTCCTTTGCGGTACGATAATGTTGTTCAGATAAAATTGTCGTTGGACATAAAAGCGCAACTTGTTTACCATTATAAATACACTTAAAAGCACCTCTTAATGCTACTTCAGTTTTTCCAAATCCAACATCGCCACAAACAAGACGCTCCATAACTTTACTGCTTTCCATATCTTTATCAATATCAGATATTGCTCTTAACTGATCAGCAGTTTCACTATATCCAAAAGCATCGGCAAATTGTTTTTCTAAATATTCATCTCTCTTAAAAGAGTAACCCTTGATCTTTTCTCTTTCGTTATATAATTCAACAAGAGAAATTGCCATTTCCTTTATACTTGATTTAACCCTCTCAACAAGGCGTGAAAACTCGCCGCCACCAAGAGAAGATAATTTTGGAGAAACCTCTCCGCCTACATAAGCAGATATAGTGTTTGCTTCTTCACTTGGAAGATATAATATATCTCCCTTTTTGTATTCAATGACAAAATAGTCCTTCTCTATATCAGAGATTTTCATTCTCTCAATCTTTATACATTTACCAATTCCGTGAAAAGTATGTACTACATATTCTCCTACTTTTGGTAAATAAAAAGCTGAATGTTTACTTTTAGAAAAACTTGATGTTGCTTTTCTAAAAAGACTATCAGAGCCTACACCAATTATCCCTTCAGTTAAGAAAGAAAAAGAGTAAGGCATTTGCTGTGAGGTAACATAGACCATTCCAGATCTTAATTTGTATATTTCTTCCTCGTCATAATCAATAAAAGTTATATTTTGCTCAGTTAAAAAGTTTTTTAAATTCCTTTTATACCTCTCTTCTCCGCCAAAAAGAAAGATTGATTGATTTAGATTTTTAAAATCATTTATGTCCGTTTTTAAAGCCATAAAATCAGTCAAATAACTTCTTCCAGGCATCATTTGGTTATTGTAGTTTGATTCAACTACTTGTAAATTGTCGTATATATGATTTGCTTTTTCTAATAGATAATCAAACTCAGAATAAAGCTTTTTGTTAAAAAAAGATGAGTTTGAGTAACTTTGAAATAGCAGGTCTATTTCATCTTTAACCTTTTTAGGTTCATCAAGTATTTTATCTCCATCTAGGTCAAAAGCACATTGCTTGCCAAGAGGTAAATAAGAAGCATAAATATCAAATTTATTGATTTTTTCAAGATTTTTCATACTTTGCTCATCGAAAATAGAAATATTTTCAATATAATCGTCAAAAAATTCAATTCTTGTAGGATGCTCATTGGTTGTAGTGAAAATATCTAATATATCTCCTCTGAGTGCAAACTGACCACTACTTTCAACAAGTCCTGTTCTCTCGTAACCCAAAACAATAAGTTTTGAAATAATTTCATCAAGTTTAACTGTTTCACCTTTTTTTACGCTGATAGGTTTTAATCTATCTAGATCAAATTTTATTATTGCAGAACAAGGCAGAAAAATAAGAGCATCTAATTCTCCGGAAAGGTATTTATTCAAGTTTTGAATAAAAGGAAGTAGATTTTTATCCTTTTCGTCATCATTCTCTCTAGCATTTGATATTATTTCAACCTTTTTACCAAATGACTCAAGTCCTCTTTTTATTTTGCCAGCTAGCACAAAATTACTAGACAAAAAAATTAGGCGGGTTGAGTTTGATGATAACATTACCTTTTCTCCAACGCCTAAATTTGAAATTACCTTATTTTGCGCTACTTTTTTAATTATTTTTTTTAGCAATTTTATACTCCATCACTTAGCAATTTTACTTAATAGCAATGTTGCCGCCTCATCTACGGCTTTATCAAAAATTCCTCTATCTTCTTCTCGTATTTTTGAAAGAACGTAGTCTGCAAGATCTTTCGATTTATCTCGTCCAATACCAACTCTTACCCTTTCAAAATCCTCTCCTATATAGGAAACGATAGAACGAAGTCCATTATGAGTACCAGAACTTCCCCTTTCTCTATATCTAAGTACGCCTTTTTCAAGATCTATATCATCAACAGCAACAATTATTCGAGCATCTTTATATTTTTTTTTGATAAGTGTAAGTGCTTCCCCACTGTTATTCATAAAAGTTGTAGGTTTACACAGCATAATGCTATGTCCTTCAAATTTTCCTTCAGCAATAATAGATTTATATTTTTCTTTTGTAAAACTTGCACCAATTTTTTCCGCAACCTTATCTACTACTCTAAAACCAATATTATGAAAGGTATTGTTATAATTTACTCCAATATTACCAAGTCCAACAATAATAACCATTTTACCAAACCTCTTTAACTATTTTATTACCATAGTCTATCTTTTTTCCTTGGGTAATTTTAGAATCTTTGATATAAGAACCTTTTATTTCGCAATCATTTAAAACGATACTATTTTCTATAATATTTCCGCTTTCAATAATTGTTCCTGCTGAAATTATACATTCTCCTTTCAGTATATTGTTTGGATAAATGACGACTCCGCTGTCTATTTCCACATCAGCATCAATAAACACAGTATTCCTGCCAAAAATTGTAACTCCATTTTTGATATGATAGTTTGTAATTCTTTCATTTAATGTTTCTTGAGTTTTTACAAGATTGTTAGCACAGTCGCAAATTAATAAGTCAGCAATATCATTACCGCCCGCACTGCTTGTAATAAAGTTAGGATTATTTTTTAAAAAGTCTGTCTTAACAACAAAACCTCTTGTAAGTTGAAGAAAATTCATACTTCTTGAAGCAAAGTAATCCATAATCATAAAAAAGGTTGCTTTATCAAGAAGCGGAGTATCGCTATAAAAGAGTGCGATATATTTTTTATCAGTATTAATACTTCTCACTCTATTTATAATATCTTCACAATCTTCTATTACCATTTCCTCACAACAAGATCCAGCAAGCAAAACCCAATCAACCATTTTCTTGCCACAAATTTTTAAACTTGGCAAATCTTTTGCCAGCAACTTATTTTGTACCCTAACAACAACAAATAAAACCTCATCTTTGATATATTCGTGATTAAGAGGTTTAATAAGTGTTTCTGTAAATAAAAGACTTTCTTCCTTTAAATCTCCTCCTTCAAAATCAAAAGAAATTTGATTTGGAGAAATTTGTGTTTCAATTTCTAATGTATCCATAAAAGAAATTATATATTTTTTTAATTTTATTGTCAACAATAAAAATAAAGATACAAAAATTGCTTTAAATTAAATTAGTATAAGATTATAATATTTAATAATAAAAATCATATAAAATCATTTTTGAATTTTTTTATTTTGTGCTAATATTAGTTGTGTGAGGTAATAAATGAAAATTCGTAAATATAAATTTGCAACAATATTTTCTTTAATTATTTTAGCTGTTATGCTAATTGCTTTTATTCCATTTAATAGCATTTTTTCTTCTGCCAGTGCTGTAACAGATGAATCATTTATTGTTGATGTTTATGGAAGAGGCGGAAATATGCTTTTAAAACCTCCAACCACTGAATTTAATGGCGGAAACGCATATATCTTTAATTGGAAAGATGTTAGTAAATTCGTATTAAATATTGACACCTCAAAAAAGACACCTCCTTTCCGTGAAGAAGGTGGCACACCTTATTATACTGCAACTATAAAAATAGAATATTTAAAAGGTTATGCAGAATATGGCGGTTGGGGCGAAGGTGCATTTGTTTCTTTTGAAAATTTACCTGCTTACACTAAAATTGTCCGTGGAACAGACAGCCATCTTAACCTATCGGAGTTTAAGCCAGAATTTAATATTGATGAAGGTATAACATCTGAATCTCTCGGCTCGACTCAAACAGCAAAAGGCTGGGGAATTTATAAATTTACTCTTGATATAAACAGTCAGCAAACTGAATCTGAATACTTCATTATTGAACCAACTAAGGAAGTCGCAAATGACCCAGCTGTTACTTTTACTACAGTAGTCAGTGATACAAGTATTCGTGATGCTTATCAGTTCTCGCTTACAAATGCCGAAGAATACAAGTATATTGACACAAATAAACTTGTCTGGTATGCAAAAGGTCAAACATTAGATGGAAAGATTTATGCTTACAGTAAAAGTGATATAGGAACTCCTAAATTTACTGACTGTGGAAATAACTATCTCTATGATAACCCTAGCAGGACAGGCCTAACTTTCCTATTTGATGATAGTGGAAAATATGGCAAATGGGATGTATGGTGTGAATATCGCCCAGAAGCACCAGGAAATCCTCGAGATGGTGTAATTACCACTATTGAAACAAAAGCGGACTTTAATTATGTTATAATCATTGTCATAGTGACAGTCATAGCCACTATAGCAATCGCATTTACCGTCGGCGTTAGTATTTTCAAAATAAAGAAAGAAAAAGTATATTGATTTAAAAAAGATGTTTAAATTTAAACATCTTTTTTAAAAATATTCTAAAGCACATTATGAAGATTAGCTCCCATAAAATGCAAATAACCTCTACAATACATCTTTATACTTTCAACACACACCCTAAATTCACCCACATCATCATTTGAAATATATTGTTTTATTTTTGCTATCTCAAGTCCTATTTCTTGAATATTCTTATGATGAACCAAAAAACAAAGTTTGGATTCATACTTATCCCATTTATCTTCAAGGTTATCTACTGCAAGAACCAAATCAACAGTTTTTAAAGTTTCATCCTGTTCTACTATTTGTTCAATATATAGACATCTATCTTGAATATCACTTAATGATGAAGAAACAACAAGTTCTTCTGAAACACAAATTCCTATAAGAAGCAGTACAATTATTAATAAATTAACTATATGAAAAGCTTTCATTGACTCACCAACCTTTTGGTTTGAAAAGTCTTACCCTCATTTTCCATAAGTTGAATATAGCCATTACCAGCCTGGTCTACAGTCATAATTAAAATCTTTTTTATAGAATAGTTAAAACCGCTTTGAGAAATAATCTTTTTTATCTCATCTTCACTTAGTCCTGCAATCGAAGCATTCTCTTTCATTATTTTCCCTTCGCTTATTAGCACAATAGGAATAAAAGTTTCATCAACTTTAATTTGCATATCAGAATTAGTCGTAGGAGCAAATTCTGCCTTTGGCATTACACTAACCTTTCCATTAGTTTCCATAATTGCATATTGCACTTGAGAAATATTAAAATAACCACACTCTCTTAACGCTGCAAAAATATCATCAGTTGAAAGATTAAGTTTTTTCATAACAGCATAATCAATACCTTTTGGATTGATTATTATACTTGGTTTTCCACTAATAACCTTGCTAAGCATTTGACTGCTTTTGGTAATAAGAGTAAGAATAAAATGCACTACAACAAGTGTTAAAAGTGGAACAATTCCGTGAAGGACAGGTACAGACACTTCTGCCATTGGAATTGTAGCGAGGTCTGCAATTATCAAGGTAAGTACCAGTTCAAAAGGTTGCATTTGACCAAGTTGTCTCTTTCCCATCAATCTGTATATAAGCAAAACAATAAAATATATTAAAATTGACCTTATAATTATAGTAAGCATATTTTTATTTTGTGCAAATAACAAATTTTATACATTTTTCTTTAATTTTTTATTTATTTTCACCTTTGGAAAATTAATTTTATTCTTTGCAATAACAATGAATGTTTTTATATCTATTAAATTTATCGCATAGGCTAAAAGAACAAAACTTGTCACTCCTGTTATCCCGCCTATCATTAAAGTAAAAAATAATGGCATAACATATTCGGCTAAACTTACTACAAACGCTGTTAAGGCTGATGAGGGAAGAAGTATCAATAATATTTTTAAAATCTTTTTAAAAAGTTTCAAATCTGTATGAATATGTTTTTTAAGTAATAAAAAGTTTAATAATGATACGACTAAATAATTTAAACCCATTCCCCAAACAAGAGCATTTATTCCTATTAGTGAAGGCAAAATCCAAAGTGAAATAAACATAACAATTCCACCTATTATAAAGTTGACAAATGAGCGTCCCTCAAGTCCTAATGAATTTAATAATGCCGATGTAATATTACAAAAACCAAGTGGAATAAGTACCCAAGCAGCCGACTGAAGAAGTGTTCCACTCATAATATTATCATATAAAAATAATCCTATTTGTTCTCCCATACCAATAAATACTGGCACAAACATTGCTGAAATAAAAAGTGCAAAGAATATTGATGACGAAACCCTCTCTTCAATATGTTTATCATTCTTTTGTGCAACCGCCGCAGAAATATCGGGCACTAGTGCAGTTGAAAGTGAACCTATTATTGTTGAAGGAATAAACAGTAATGGCATTGTCATTCCAACTGCTACACCATACAAACTCAATGCCTGCGAACTTGTATAACCTATTGATGTTAATCTTGCAGGAATTATAAATGCTATTAATGGTTGCACCATTGAGCCAACTACACGCATAAGAGTTATTGGAGTTGACTGCTTAATAAGAGGCTTTAATTGCTCTTTTTTTGCTTTTCCCATCTTTCCACCATAATAGAAAAATAGTAATACCACATATATCATTGATAAAAAGCAGGCGATTGTCATACTCCAACCAATATTTATTGCATTTTTCATTGCTGAATATGATGAGGAGATAACAAGTATTCCAACTACTATTCTAACAACTTGTTCGTAAAATTCTGTTACGCAAAGTGCAAAATAATTACCCTTTCCCCATAGTGAGCCTCGAAATACGCTATACACTGCTGAAAAAATCAAACTTGGAAGCATTACTATAAGAATTAATATACAACCTTCATCTGTAAGAAATTTTGCAAATACATTTTTAAAGGCTAGAACTATTACACAAAGAAGTATAGATAAAATTAGAGCATATATCATTGCTACGGTTATAAGCGAAGCCTGTTTTTTTTCCTCTTTTTGTGCATAATTAACAGCACTCATTCTCGATATTATCAAAGGTAGTCCACTTGCAATTATAGTAAGAAGCACCATAAATAATGAGGAAGCTACTTGATAAAGACCAATTCCCTCCGCTCCAATAGTTCTTGAAAGTATTATACGAAAAACAAAACCAAGCAGTCTTGTTAAAAATGAAAATATCGTAATTAGAACAACTGTTTTAAATAAAGATTTCATATCATCTCCTCATATATGTTATTAAAGAGGAATAAAATTTAATACTAAAGGAGTAAAGATGAAGAAAGAATTTAATAAAATTTACATTGTATCCACCAATGATAATATTGAAAAAATTGCAAAAAAATACAATCAAAACCCAACAAAAATACTAATTTTGAACTCTTTGACGCCAAATATGATAAAAAAAGGACAAATACTCATAATTGATAACTAAGTTTTTTTGTCCTCTTTTTTATTAAAAATATTTTTTATAAAGTTCTCTATCTGCTCGTGATACTTACTTGATAGATACAAAAGTGTAAGCGAGCAAACAATTATTACCGCCCATACTACTAGCCCCCATCCGTGATATGGAATAACTGTTCCACTTGAAAGATAACTTACTAAAAAAATACTGATTGGCCTTGTGATGAGTTGAGTTACCATAAAAAATGTCCAACTCATTTCAGTAAGCCCTGCCACCATACAAAGAATATCATCTGGAAAAAATGGAAGAATCATCATAAGTACAAAGGTATACTTGCAATTAGTAAGAAAGGTTCTCCACTTTTTTTCAGCCTCTTTCCCTACCATATATACAACCAGTTTTTTACCAAATACTCTTCCAAGGAAAAATGCTAAAGCACTTCCAAGCAAAATTCCTGCAATAGATAATAATCCCGCTTCAAAAGGTCCGTATATAAGACTTCCTGCAACAATTAATATTGGTGATGGAATTGGAATGAAGGTAACCTGCAAAAATTGCAAACATACAAAAATAACTCTGCCCCAAAAGCCAAACTCGAGTATTAAAGCCTGTAATTTTTCTACAGAATTTAAATTTTCCCACAAACCAGTAAGACGCAAAATTAAATATCCTAGCCCTAAAACTATTGCTAGAATCAAAGTAACGATAAAAATTCTCAGAGCCTTTTTCTTTGTAGACATATACTATATTATTAATAATTTAACGGTAAATATTCTCCTAAGCAAAGTATATTTTTTA